>JBERSB010000426.1:0-4465 GCA_041236755.1 Luminiphilus sp.
GCCGGCTGCGGGTCTTCGCCGCTCGCCGCCTTGGCTGCCGCGCTCCAGCTGAGCTCGAGCTAGGCGACGCGCGGCCCCGAACGCGCCGCCGCGCGGAGCATCGCCGTCCGGCGCGCCGCCGCGTCGCCCTCGAGCGCAGCGCGGCCAACGCGCGGCGCGACCGCTTGTTCGACCGTGCGGTCCGCGACCCCCGCGGCCACCGCGAACGCCAGCGCGACCAAGAGGCCGAGCCAGCGCGCGGCCGGCGTCGCGACGCGCGCGAACGCCGCGCAGAGCACGGCCAGCAGCGCACCGCAGGCGATCAGGGCAAAGACGAGCATCACAGACGCATCAAGGGCCGCGTCGCAGCAGGAACATCGGCAGGAGCCAGTCGACGCGGTCGCCGAGGTCGCGGCCTTCGCCGAAGTCGACCTCGAGCGTGATCTTGTCGCCCGGCGCGACCTCGAGCGGCCCCACCGCGCGCGGCGCCTGCCCCGGGCGCAGGTCGGGCGCCTCGAACCGCAGCTCGCCGTTGCGCGAGACCCGCGCCACGGCGTGGGGCTGGATCGGCAGCGCGCCGGCCGAGTCGTCGAACGCGACCGCGGCGCGGAAGTTCGCTGCCCCGGCCGGCGCGACGAACGTCAGGCGGCAGAGCCCGTGTACGCCGAGGCCGCGGCCGTAGCTGCGCTGCTTCGCGACCAGCTCGCCGCCGACGACGCTGCGGTCCCGGCGCCAACCGAGCACCGGGCCGCCGGCGAAGCCGCGCTCGACGACCTCGGTCGGCGCGAGGTCGGACAGGTGCGCGACGTCCTGACCGAAGACCAGGCACGCGACGTCGAGCCACCGGAGCAGGACGGCCTCGCCGTCCTCCAGGGCGAGCTCGACGCCTTCGGCCGTGCAGCGCTGCAAGGAGGCGCCGAGGCGATCGGCCGTGCGCGTGAGCAGCGTGACCGGCGCGGCAGTCTCGGGCGGGAAGCCGCCGCGCAGCCGCAGCGAGGAGATCTTGTCGGGCCGGTACCACAGCGGCTGGTCGCGGCCCTCGGGCTGGAACTGCACGCCTTCGGGGCCGAAGCGGTAGAGCGTGCCCGCGACGAGGTCGAAGCCGCGCGCGGTCGGCAGGAACAGCACCTCGTCGACGCCCTCGGGCACCAGCTGGTCACCGGGGTGCACGCCCGGCTGGACGACGGCCTGCAGCCGGTCGATGGCGACGCGGCGCTTGCCGAGCACCGGCGAGAGCAGCTCCACGAAGTCGCCGTTCTCGTCGCCGCCCGCGACGGCGCCGTAGAGCGTGTCGCCGCCGACCAGCTCGACCCGCAACAGCTCGGGCGCCACAGCGGGGCCGCCGCGCACCGCGAGCAGCTCTGCCGAGGTGATCCGCTCGGTGCGCGCGCCGTCGCGTACCTCGAAGCCGTCCGCGGCGGTCCCGATGAGGCTGTCGACCTCGAGGGTGCGGCCGCTGCGCAGGTCGATCGCGAGCCGCGGCGCGCCCTGGCTCGGCGGGCTCGCGACGAGCAGAACGGCCGCTGTCATCGCAGCCAGAGCCCCCCGCAGCCCACCGACCCTGCCAGAATGGCGCACAGCGGCGCCGCGCCCGGGGCCGCGGCTGCCAGATTGGCGCCCAGCGGTTGGCTCGCAGGCGCCGGCCGGGCTCGAGCAGGATACTCCAACCCCTTGCTGGAGCTGTATTTGAGCACTCCGAGCCAGAAGAGCTGCGAACTGTTCGACCATCGGCACCACCTTTGCTCTCGCGCGCGCCATATAACGCAGACCGCCTCACGACGAGGCGGGCAACCGTGCGCGACGCGCGCGGATCTGCCAACCCCCGAAGTATCCAGAATCCTCCCCGAGGTTGTGATGGTCAAACAACTCGTGTTTGAAAACGACGCGCGCGAAGCCGTGCTTCGTGGCGTCGCCAAGCTGGCGAAGGCCGTTGTCTCCACCCTTGGCCCCCGCGGCCGCAACGCCGTGCTCGACAAGGGCTGGGGCGGCCCGCAGGTCACCAAGGACGGCGTCACCGTCGCCGAGGAGATCGACCTCGAGGACCGCTACGAGAACATGGGCGCCAAGCTGGTCAAGGAAGCGGCCAGCAAGACCGCGGACGCGGCCGGCGACGGCACGACCACGGCGACCCTGCTCGCCCACGCCATCTGCGAGGAGGGCATGCGCTACCTGACGGCCGGCGCCAACCACGCCGACCTGATCCACGGCGTCAAGGTCGCCTGCGACGCGCTGGTCGAGGCGATGCAGAAGACCGCCAAGCCGGTGCCCGCCAACGACTACAAGGCGATCGCCCAGGTCGCGACGATCTCGGCAAACAACGACGCCGAGATCGGCAAGATCCTGGCAGACGCGATGAAGAAGGTCGGCGAGAACGGCGTCATCACGGTCGAGGAGGGCAAGGGCCTCGAGACCGAGGTGCACGTCGTCGAGGGCATGCAGTTCGACCGCGGCTACCTGTCGCCGCACTTCGTCACCGACAACGAGAACATGACCGTCGACCTGCGCGACGCGCTGGTCCTGGTGCACGAGGACAAGCTGACCAACATCCGCTCGCTGCTGCCGCTGCTCGAGCAGCTCAAGGAGTCGAACAAGCCGCTGCTGATCATCGCCGAGGACATCGAAGGCGAGGCGCTCGCGACCCTGGTCGTCAACAAGCTGCGCGGCGTGCTCAAGGTCTGCGCGGTCAAGGCGCCCGGCTACGGCGACCGCCGCAAGGCCATGCTGCAGGACATCGCGATCCTCACGGGCGGCGAGGCGATCTTCAAGGACCTCGGCCTCGACCTCGAGAAGGTGCAGCTGCGCCAGCTCGGCAAGGCGAGCAAGGTGCTGATCGACGGCGACAACACGACGATCGTGCAGAAGGGCTCGGCCAACACCGCAGCCATCAAGGCGCGCGCTGGCCAGATCCAGCGCGAGATCGACGCGACCACCTCGGACTACGACCGCGAAAAGCTCCAGGAGCGCCTCGCCAAGCTGACCGGCGGCATCGCCGAGATCCGCGTCGGCGCGCACACCGAGACCGAGATGAAGGAGCGCAAGGACCTGGTAGAGGACGCGATGCACTCGACCCGCGCAGCGATCGCCGAGGGCATCCTGCCCGGCGGCGGCACCGCGCTGCTCAAGGCCGCCAAGGCGCTCGACAAGGTCAAGGTCGACGGCGACGCGCAGTTCGGCGTCGAGTTGATGAAGAAGGTCGTGCAGAAGCCGGTCCGCACCATCGCCGAGAACGCCGGCATCGACGGCGCCGTCGTCGCGCGCCGCGTGCTCGCCGAGAAGAGCCCGACCCACGGCTTCAACGCGCTGAAGAACGAGTACGGCGACATGCTCGCCGCGGGCGTGGTCGACCCGACCAAGGTCACCCGCTCGGCCCTGCAGAACGCGGTCTCGATCGCGTCTCTGCTGCTGACCACCGACTGCGTCGTCACCGACGCCGACGAGGCCGACGACGAGGGCATGCCCGGCGACATGTCGCGCCCGCTGCCGACCCCCATCCACACAACACACACTTCGGAGTAACTGACTATGGCTTCCCTACGACCCCTGGACGATCGCGTCGTGCTCAAGGTGCTCGACGCAGAAGACAAGACGGCCGGCGGCATCCTGCTGCCCGACAGCGCCCAAGAAAAGCCGCAGCGCGGCAAGGTGACCGCCGTCGGCCAAGGCCGGCTCGGCAAGGCGGGCGAGCGCCTCAAACTCGACGTCAAGAAGGGCGACGTCGTCCTGTTCGGCAAGTACGCCGGCAGCGACGTGCAGGTCGACGGCGAGGACTACAAGATCCTGCGCGAGAACGAGATCCTCGCCAAGGTGGAGGGCTGATCCAGATGGCCAAGCAGATCATGTACGACGACGTCGCGCGCCGTAAGGCGGTCGCCGGCGTCGAGAAGCTCGCCAAGGCGGTCAAGGTCACCCTCGGCCCGGCCGGCAAGAACGTCATCATCGAGAAGTCGTTCGGCGGCCCGCAGGTCACCAAGGACGGCGTCACCGTCGCCAAGGAGGTCGAGCTCGAGGACCCGTTCGAGAACATGGGCGCAAAGCTCGTGCGCGAGGTCGCCAGCAAGACCAACGACGTCGCCGGTGACGGCACGACGACCGCCACGGTGCTCGCCGAAGCGGTGTTGACGATCGGCCAGCGCTACCTGACCTCGGGCGTCGACCCGAACAGCCTGCGCGCCGGCATCGACGCGGCCGTCGAAGCGGTCGTGGCCGAGCTGCAGGGCATGGCCAAGCAGATCGACAACAAGAAGAAGGACCAGATCGCCCAGGTCGGCGCGATCTCGGCCAACAACGACCACGAGATCGGCGACCTGCTCGCCGAGGCGATGACGCTGGTCGGCGCCGAGGGCGTCGTCACCGTCGAATAGGGCAAGAGCTTCGTCACCGAGCTCGAGCACGTCGACGGCATGCAGTTCGACAAGGGCTACATCTCGCCCTACTTCATCACCGACCCGAAGACGATGGAGGCCGCGTTCGAGGACGCCCTCGTGCT
>JBERSB010000427.1:0-5086 GCA_041236755.1 Luminiphilus sp.
CGTAGCGGCGCGCGTCAGCGGAAGTCCTCCTTGCGCAGGCCGTGCCGCCGCATCTTGGTGTAGAGACTGCGCGGGTCGATGCCGGCGCGGCGCGCGGTCTCGCCGACGCGCCCGGCCGTCTGGCGCAACAACCCTGCGAGGTAGGCGCGCTCGTGCGCCGTGTTCCATGCGTGCCGAGACGCGGCGAGCGGGCGCGACAGCCCGTCGTCGTCGAGCTGGCGCAGCGCTGCGGCGACTGGGCGCGTCGCGAGCGCCGCCGGCTCGCCCTGCCGAGCCGCGGCGATCGACTCGGGCAGGTCCAGCGGCTGCACCTCGGGCCCCTCGCAGAGCAGGACCGCGCGCTCGACCACGTTGACCAGCTCGCGGATGTTGCCGGGCCACGCATAGGCCTCCATCGCCTGCATCGCGGCAGGCGAAAAGCCCTTGGCCTGGGTCGACAGCTGACCCGCGAAGTGCGTGAAGTAGTGCTCGGTCAGCATCCGGATGTCGTCCGGACGCTCGCGCAGCGGCGGGATCTCGAGCGTCACGACGCTCAGGCGGTAGTAGAGGTCCGAGCGGATCCGCCCCGCCGCGCGCTCGGCCTCCAAGTCGCGGTTGGTCGCAGCGAGGATCCGCACGTCGACCGGGAACAGCTCTTCGCCGCCGATGCGCTGGATCTTGCGCTCCTGAATCGCCCGCAGCAGCTTGACCTGCAGGTGCAGCGGCATCTCGCCGATCTCGTCGAGGAAGACCGTGCCGCGGTGCGCCATCTCGAAGTGGCCGCGGTGCGTGCGGATCGCGCCCGTGAACGCGCCGCGCTCGTGGCCGAACAGCGCGCCGTCGAGCAGCTGCTCGGGGATCGCGCCGCAGTTCAGCACGACGAACGGCGCGTGCGCGCGCGGACCGTTGGCGTGGATGGAGCGCGCGAGCTGCTCCTTGCCCACGCCGGTCTCCCCGAGCAGCAGGACCGTGCTGTTCGACTTGCTGACCTTGCGCGCAACGCTCAGGAAGCGCTGCATCTCGGCGTTGACGCTGAGGAAGCCGCCGAACGCAGGGCCGGCGGCCTCGGCCTCGAGCCGCAGACGCACGGCCTCACGGCGCCGCGCGACGAGCGCGTGCACGGCGTCCTCGAGCGCGTGGTCCGTCAGCTCCTCGGACAGCACGGCCAGGAAGCCGCGCGCAAGCATGCGCGCGCGCGCGGGCGCGTCCGCCGCAGACGAGACCAGCAGCAGGTCCGCCGCGCCTGCCTCGAAGACCGATTCTCCCGCGTCGCCTTCGTGCGGGCCGCCGCTGTCGAGCGTCGCCTGGTCGACGACGACGATGTCGCACGCGAAGCCCTTGCGATGCTCGCGCCAACTCGACGGCTCGACCACGGAGACGAGCGTGTCGGGGCCGTCGAGTAGACGCTGCAGGCGCTCCTGCAGGAGTCGGTCCGAAACGGCGAGGACAAGGTGCGCCAGCATCGTGTTCGAGGGCCCAGACAGTAGGGCAACTCAGCGTCTCTGGCTACGTCGCGCGTCCCGTCACCACCACCACAGATATCGGGCTCCGAGCACCCGATCGGCTTCTCGGATTCCGCTTCCGCAAGCCCGCTGGAGGCCCGCATGGGCACACCTGCCTGACGCTCTACCCGGCACGCGGCTTGCTAGCCCGCGGCGCCCCGTCCCCTCTACCCCAAGCACCCATGAACCGAATCAAGTCCTCCGCTGTCGCTGCGTTGGTCGCGCTGCTCACCATGGCCGTCGAGGCGCCCTCGCTCTGTGCGCAAGGTGACCAGAAGCCTGTCAAGTATGCCGTCGTCGAGATCGGCGGCGTCTACGAGGCCATCCCAGCAGACCAGGTCAACGACAAGAAGAAGGCGCTCAAGGCCGAGCACAAGCGCGCGGTCGCCGAGCACAAGGAGCGCAAGGCCGCGGCGAAGAAGGCAAAGGAGAAGTTCTCCGACCCGGCACCCAAGGCCGAGAAGCTCAAGGTCGTGAAGACCGGCCTCGACAAGGAGACGGCCGACAAGCTCATCGAGGAGCTGAGCGCGAAGGAGAAGCCGAAGGGCGAGGGCCGCAACAAGGGCCGCAAGCAGAACGGCAAGAAGAAGGGCAAGAAGGGCGGCTAGTAGCCCCTACGCGCATGGCGAAGCAACCTCGCTGGCCTCTGCTCGCGGTCCTCGCCGGGCTCGGCCTCTCGTCGCACGCCGCAGCGCAGCGCGCGGCGCCGTTCCCCGAGGCCGCTGCGACGATCACGCACGTCGCGATGCACTACGCACATGCGAGCGAGCCCGGCTGGACGCCCGTCTACGCCGGGCTGGTGCAGGCCATGGCGAGCGACGTCCGCTTCACGGTCGCCGTCGAAGCGGGCGAGGAGCGCGACCGACTCGACGCGCTGCTGCAGACGCTCGAGGTGCGACGGCCCGAGGTCTTCGAGGTCGACGTGCCGATCTCGCCGTGGGCGCGCGACCGCGCGCTGGACCTCGGCGGCCGCACACCCGTCTCGGTGTTGACCCCGTACCCCGACGGGATCACCGACGACTATGCCGGCGACCTCGTGGCCGCGGCCACGCTCGCCGAGCGCATGAACCGCGTCCACGCGTCCGTCTCGGCCAGCTTCGAGGGCGGCGACATCGTCTGCATGACGAGGCTCGCCCTGCTCGGCCACGGCAGCCTTGCCCACAACACCGACGACCTCGGCCCGCTCGCGGCCCGCCGCCGCTTCGAGCAGCTCCTGCAGCTGAGGGTGGCCGTGATCGGCCGCGCCGGCGCGCCGCACGAGCACCTCGACATGTTCTTGACCCCGCTCGGCCCCAAGCTGGTCGCGCTAGGCTGCCCCGAGCTCGGCGCGGCGCTGCTCCGCGAAGGCTACGGGGCGCTGCCGGCGTTCGACGACTGGACCGAGGAGGCGCAGCGCGCGGTGCTGCCGCGCTACGCGAGCGTCCTCCGCGAGCTCGAGGCGCTGGGGCTGGAGGTCGTGCGTGTCCCGATCCTGCACGGCGTCGAGGACGCGGTGCTGACCTGGAACAACTGCCTCGTGGAGCGGCGCGAAGGCGTCGTGCACGTCTACATGCCGACCTACCGCGCGCCGGGCTTCGACGAGGCCGCCGGGCGCGTCTTCGCGGGCGCAGGCTGCCGTGTGCACCCGATCGACGCCAGCGCGATCGTGGGCGACGGCGGCGCGGTGCGCTGCCTGACCAACGTCGTGCAGTGGCGCCCCGACCTCGGCAGGCGGCGCAGCTAGCTCGGCGGCGAAGCGGCCTACTCGGCGGACACCCGCGGCCCCGCCTGACGCACGACCACCGCGGCGCCGGCGCCTGCGGCGGCGGCGTCCCCGAAGAAGTTGCCGCGCCACGTGTGCCAGCTCCGCTCGCTCAGGTTGAAGCGTACGGGGTCGCCCGACGTCGCGCGCACCACGTTGGCCTCGAGCAGGTAGCCCTTGCTGCCCTGGTCGAGGAAGAAGCCGTTGTTGGGCGCGCCGCCGTGCGCGGTGCCGCTGCGGTGCACGTCGTGGATGTAGTTGTGTCGCAGCACGGTGCCCGGCTGCAGGCCGAGCGTGTAGATGCCGCCGCCGTCGGCGAGCAGCTTCATCACGTCGTGGATGTGGTTGTGCTCCACGACGCACCGAACCTGCGAGGTCGGCGACGTGTTCCACCGGTAGCCGACCGAGATCCCGGTGTAGGGCAGGGCGTGCACGTGGTTGTGCGCGACGCGCGTATCGGCCGAGAACGCGACGAACACCCCCACAGCGCCGAAGCTGTCCTGACCGCAGCGCCGGATCTCGCAGTCCTCCACCCGCGTCGCGCGCGGCGCGCGCGAGGGCTCGCGCCAGTCGGCGTCGAGGCTTCCCGGCTTGCCACCCGCGAGCGCAGCGTCGCGGCGCCAGCCAACAATCACGCCGGTCCCGCCGACGTCGTCCAGCTCGCAGCGCAGGACCGCGCAGCGCTCGCAGCCCGCACCGAAGCCGATCCCCGACGCGCCGAGACAGGAGAAGCCGCAACGCTCGAATCGGCAGTCCACGGCGTCGCGGCACGCCACAGCGACCGGCTGCACGAAGGTCGGCGCGCCGCGGCTGGTGCCGTAGTGCGCCGCCTGGATCTCCCGGTAGCCGAACTCCGGCAACGCGAAGGTCGTGTGCTCGAAGCGCAGCCCCTGGAAGTGCACGTGACGAACCGGGGCCTGCTGCGTGCCTGCGAAGTCCACCAACCGCTCGAGCCTGGGCGCCACGACCCTCGTGTGCCGCGAAGGGTCCTCACCCGCGCGCGCGAGGTAGCAGAGCTCGCCGGTGCGCGGATCGAGGCTCCACTCGCCCGGCTGCGTGAGCAGCTCGCGCGCGTTCTCCAGCCACGCGGGCTTGCCGGGGCTGGCCGTCGTCGCGGGCCCGTGCCCCATCCAGCCCATCGACGTGGCGGTCGTCAGCCGCGCGCCGTCGGACTCGCGGACCAGGCCGCGCGTCACGGACCAGTTCTCGAGCACGACCAGCTCGGTCCGCTGCGCGCCGAAGTCTGCCGCGGGCGGCGCGCGCTCGAGCGAGAGCACGGCGGCCTCGTCGTCGACCTCGACGAGGTGCACGACGCCTTCGTCGGGCCAGCGCGCCCGCCGCGCGCGGCGCCCGTCCACGCTCAGGTGACGGAAGAACCACCGCCCGGCCGCGACGTCGGGCAGCGTGACCTGCCAGAGCCCCGGCCGCACCTCACGCCAGCCGCGCAGACGACGGCCGCCGCTGAGCACGACGTGCGCGCCCGGCACCGCGGCGAAGGTCGTCGGCGCCGACTCCGTGCCCGAGTCAGGAGCCTCGAACTCAAGCGTCGCCGGCAGCTCGTTGACGCCCTCGTGGAGCCGGACAGTCAGCGGACGCGTGACCCCGCGCGCGCGCAGCTCCCGGGCCGCGCGCTGCGCGCGCGCGACGGTGCGGAACGGGTGCTCGCGGTCGCCGGACCGGGCGTCGTCGCCCGCGACCGCGACGTAGAGCTCCGCTCCCGCAGGCGGCTGGTCGACGGCGCGGCACGCAGACCAATAGCAGAGCGTCAGAACCCCGAGCAGCGCGCCGCGCCGCGTGCCCGAGGCGCGGCGACCTCGCCGAGCCGGCCGCACCCCTATTGGGCGGCCTCCGGCAGCGGCCGCAC
>JBERSB010000428.1:0-4167 GCA_041236755.1 Luminiphilus sp.
CGCCGTCGCCGCCGTCGGCGGCGGCCGCGACTTCCGCGCGGCCTTCACCGCGTCGTCGTGGTTGTGCTTCGCTGCGGGAGTGGGGATGTTGGCGCTGCGGCGCCTGGAGCGCCGCCTCGCCGACTGACCCATGTGCTCCTTGATCGTGCTCCGCGGCGTCTGCGACGCCTACCCGCTGCTGGTCGCGGCCAACCGCGACGAGCGCACCGACCGCAAGTCCTCGCCGCCGGGCGTCTGGCACGGCCGGCATCGTCGGGTGCTGTCACCGCGGGACCGCGAAGCCGGCGGGACGTGGCTGGCGGTCGACGGGGTCGGGCGCTTCGCAGGCCTGACCAACGTCGCCGCTGCACCGCCCGTCGACGGCGCGCCCTCGCGCGGGCACCTGCCGCACATCGCGCTCGACCAGGACGACCTGGAGGCGGGCATCGCGGCCGTTCTCGAGACGGTGCGCGAGACGCGGCACGCGGCGTTCCAGCTCGTCGTCGCAGACGCGCAGCGCGCCGTCGTGCTGCGGCACGTCGAAGGCGAGGTCGAGCGCGTGGACTGGCGGGCGCCTGCGCTGTGTCTGACCAACGAGCACGCGGCTGGGGCATGGTCGCCGCCGGCGCTGCAGCAGGGTCTGACGAGCGCGCGCGACGTGGACGCGCACCTGGAGCGGCTCGCGGGCTGCCTGCGCGACCGCGGCGGACCGGGCGCGCACGCGGTGTGCAAGCACGGCGCGGACTACGCGACCGTCTCGAGCTCGCTGGTCGCGCTCCCGCGCGATTCGCAGGCGCCGGCGATCTGGCGCTACGCGCCGGGGCCGCCGGACGTGACCAGCTACCGCAACTACGGCAACCTGTTCGCGATGCTGCGCGGCTAGCGCTGCTTCGGTTAGGGCTGCGTCGGTTAGGGCTGCGTCGGCTAACGCTGCTTGTCGAGCGCCTCGAGGTTGAGGCGCGCGTTGCGCTGCGCCCCCGTGGCGAACTCGCGCTGCGCGTCGCTCGCGTCCGGGTCGCGGAGCACCGCGGCCGCGAGCTCCAGCGCCTTCTCGTACCTCCCGCGCGCCTTGTCGAGGTTCGCGTCCGACGCGAGGTGGTACTGCAGCACCACGGCGGCGTCGTTCCACAGCTGCGGCGAGCCGGGCTCACGCTGGATCGCGTACTGGTAGGAGGTGTAGGCCTGCTCGAAGTCGCCGGTCTCCCGGCACAGGAACGCGTGGTTGTTCCACGCGTCTGCGGAGTCCTTCAGGCAAGCCGTGACGTGGTTGAGGTCGCGGCTGTTGTCGATCCGCTCCTCACCGTAGGCGCGGTCGCCGAGGAACTGGACCATCGCAGCGATCTGCACGCGCTGCTGGGTCGGCAGCGCGCGCAGCACGTCGGCGAAGCCCGGCGCGCTGCGGCGCGCGTACTTCGCGGCGTGGGCCTCTGCGTCGTCGTAGTCGCCGAGGTGGTAGTCGCAGAGGAACAGGTAGTAGTCGGCGCTGTCCGCGCCGGGATCGGCTGCCGCTACTGCCTGGAACGCCGTGCGCGCGGCCTCGAACTGCAGGCCGTCGAGCGCGGCGCGGGCCTCGTGGAACCGCAGCGCCGCGGCCTTGCGGGCGCGGTCCGCCTGGGGCGTCGCGGCCGCCGCTTCGAAGCGCGCGCGCAGGCGCCGGTAGAGGTCGCGCCGCGCCTCCCAGCCGAGCCCCTTGGTCAACCGCGCGTGGTCGACCGGCGTCTCGGGGTCGATCGCGAGCGCGTCGTGGAGATGCGCGCGCGCCTGGTCGCCCTTGCCGTCGAGCGTCGCGAGCTGGCTGAGCGCCACGTGCGGATACGCGCGGCTCGGGTCGAGCGAGGCGGCGCGCGAGAACGCGGCTTTGGCCTTCTCGCGCTGCTCGTGCAGCCGCTTGACGAGGTCGGCGCGGGCCGCTTCGTCTTCGGCCGCGCCGGGCAGCTCGGCGAGCAGGCGGCGCATCCGGTCCGAGGCCAGCCTGCCGACGAGCACGTGCGATCCCGGCCGGTCGGGGTGCCGCGCTACGGCCTCGTCGGCGTGCCGCTGGGCTTCGTCGGGTTGGCCGAGCAGGTAGCGGGCCTGGGCGAGCAGCAGCCTGCAGTCGGCGTGGGAGGGGTCGCGCGCCAGCACGGCCTCGGTGATGTCGGCGGCCTCGGCCCACATCACCTCGGGGTGCACGACGCCCGGGTCGCGCTCGGTCTGCAGCAGCAGCGTGCGCGCCAGCATCGCGTTGACGTCCACGGCGCCGACGAACCGCTTGCGGGCGGCGTCCAGCAGGTCGACGGCCTCTCCGAAGCGCCCGGCGCGTCCCAGGCAGCGGCCCGCCTCGACGACCCAGTCGACGCGTTCGGGCGCCGCCCGGGTGAGCGCGAGGAAGGCGTCCGCGGCGTCCCCGAACCGACCCTCGCCCGCGGCCTTGTAGGCCGCGGCGCGCAGCGCGTTGCGTTCCTGCTGCGTTACATCTTCGGTGCCCGGCGCAGGCGCGGGCGGCTCCTCGCCGCGCTGGGCGGCGAGGCCCGTGACCAGCGCGAGCGGGAGGAGCAGGCGGGCTGTGGTGTGCATGCCTACTTGCCCTGCAAGAGGCGTTCCGCCTCGCGCAGGTGGCGCCGCGCGCCGGGCCGACGCTTGCCGGGATAGTAGTCCTGGCTCTTGGTCGCGGCGTCCTTGGCGGCCGCGGCGTCCTTGCTGTGCTTGAGGTGCCACAGCGCGAGGTTCTCGTAGCAGTCGCCGACGGCCTCCTCGAGCTGCTGCTTGAGCTCTTCGTTGTCGGGCGGGTCGTTCTGGAGCTTGGCGTCGCCGTCGCGGATCGCCCCGTCGAGCAGGCCCTTCACCAGGTCCCAGTCGCGGTCGAGGTGGTAGATCGCGATCAGCGCGCAGTCGTTGCGCAGCCGCACGTTGGTCGGGTCGAGCTGCTGGGCGCGGGTGTAGGCCTTGTAGCTCTGCTCGTACATCTCCTGCGCAGCTTCGGTCTCGCCCTGCCGCTCGAGGATGTTGCCGTAGTCGCGCGCGAACAGGCCCGAGTTGTTGAGCAGGTCGACGTCGCTGTTGGCCGCGTCCGACGCCGCGCGGCTGATCTCCTCGACCTTCTTGAGGTCGTTCTTGCGGTAGTAGAAGTCGACGAGCCCGAGGACGCCGCGCTTGATCGTCTCGGTCAGGCCGAGATCCTGGTTGATCATGTCGGGGCGCATGCGCGCGGCCTCGAGCAGCAGCGCCTGGGCGGCGTCGCGGTCGTTCTTGACGTTGAGCGTGATGCAGCCCTTCTTGCCGACGACCATCGAGATCCACTGGTTGCAGCTGTCGGCGTAGCTCGCGTTCTTCTGCATCGAGGCCTCGAAGCTCTGCTTGGACGCGTCGAGCGTCGCGAGCGCCTCGTCGGGCTTGCCCGCCTGCCGCTGCGCGCCGGCCTGCCAGAACTGCGCCTTGCCCAGGTACCACGTGGTGCCGGCGTCGTCGCGCTGCTTGAGCGCCTCGACGGCCAGCGGCAGCTGCTGCTGGTTGGCGGCGGTGTTGATGACCTGCTCGAGCAGCGCGAAGTCCGCGGGCGCGCGCTCCGCGGCGCGCACGTAGACGTTGACCGCTGCGGCGGGCGCGCCGGCCCAGGCCTCGGTCGCCGACCACAGCTTGAGCAGGTCGGCGTCAAGCGCACCTTTCTGCTCCAGCCAGCGCATCGAAGTGCGCGCCGCGCTCAGCAGGTCGGCGTCGTCGTCGCCGCCGCTCTTCTTCTGCGCATATGCGCGGGCCGCCGCGTTGGCGCGCACCTTGTGCGCTGCGAGGTTCTCCTCGTCGGTGCCGCCGCCCTGCGACTGCAGGTGCAGCAGCAGCGCCGAGGCCGTCTCGCTGGCCTTGGCGGTGTCGCCGGCGTCGTACTGGGCCTGCGCCAGGTACTGCCGCGGCTCGTTCGGCTCGGCGTCGAGCTCGACCGCGCGCGTCAGCGCGACCACCGCGTCCTGGTAGAAGAACTCGGTGCCCTTGCGGTTGTTGTCGCGGGCCTGGTTGGCCAGCAGCCACGTCACCTTGCCCTTCAAGAAGTGGTAGGGCGCGTAGTCCTTGCAGTCCGAGGAGAGCTTGTCGAGCACGTTGAGGGCGGCGTCGAAGTCCTCGTTGCCGACCGCCTCGTCGACCTTGGGCTGGGCCTTCTTGAGGGCTTCGGCGGCGCTGCCCTGCTGGCGCGACGCCGTCGCGAGCCTCGTCTGC
>JBERSB010000429.1:0-10376 GCA_041236755.1 Luminiphilus sp.
TTCGCGCGCTTCGCCGCCGCGCACGGCTACGCAGAGACCGCGGCGTTCGTCGTGCAGACCGACGCAGGGCCTCGCGAGGTCGAGCTGCTCGGCACGGACGCGGTGAGAGCAGCGATGGGTGAGGTGCAGGTCACGGCGCCTCGCTTCGTCGACGTGGCCGGGCGCAGGCTGGAGTTCGTCCTGGGCGACGCAGGCAACCCGCACGCGGTGACGTTCGTCGAGGACGTCGACGCGGCGCCGGTGCACGAGGTCGGCGCGGCGATGCAGGCGCACCCCGAGTTCCCGGGCGGGGTCAACGTCGAGTTCGTGCAGGTGACCGGCGCTGACCGGATCCGCCAGCGCACCTTCGAGCGCGGCAGCGGCGAGACGCTGGCGTGCGGCACCGGCGCTGCGGTCGCGGCGCTCGCGGCGAGGCAGTCCGGCAATATTCGGGGTGCTGCGACGCATGTCGACCTGCGCGGAGGGACGCTCACGGTCGTCGGAGCAGGCGCCTCTCTTGCGATCGAAGGGCCCGCCCGTACCGTCTTCTGCGGTGAGGTGGACCTGCCGGCGTCGCTGTAGGCGCCGCCTCCCCTAGCCCCCGCACAACGAGAATCGCCATGCTCTACTGGATCATCCCGCTCGCCGCCCTGCTGCTCATCGGCCTCTTCGTGATGAGCATCTACAACGGCCTCGTCAGCCGCCGCAACGAGGCCAAGAACTCCTGGAGCCAGATCGACGTCCAGCTCAAGCGCCGCTACGACCTGATCCCGAACCTCGTGGAGACCGCCAAGGGCTACATGAAGCACGAGCGGGAGACGCTGGAGAACGTCATCAAGGCGCGGCAGCAGGCCGTCGACCTGCGCAACGCCGGCAACATCGGCGAGCTGATGAAGGCGGACGGCGCGCTGACGCAGATGCTGGGGCGCCTGTTCGCGGTCGCCGAGGGCTACCCGGACCTCAAGGCCAACCAGAACATGCTCGCCTTGCAAGAGGAGCTGACCTCGACCGAGAACCGGATCGGCTTCGCGCGGCAGGCCTACAACGACTCCGTCATGAAGATGAACAACGGCATCGAGCAGTTCCCGGCGAACATCATCGCGGGCATGTTCAACTTCAAGCAGGGTGAGTTCTTCGAGGTCGAGTCGCAGGAAGAGCGCAAGGCGGTCAAGGTCTCGTTCTGATGGCGACGGCGCGCGTCGTGCTGGTCACCGGCGTGGCCGGCGAGCTCGGCAGCGCGATCGCGGGCGCGGTGCTCGCCGCGGGCGGCAAGGTCGCGGCGCCGGTCGCGCGGCCCTGGCAGGTCGAGCGCGCGCGCGCGCAGCTCGGCGCGGAGCGCCTGCTGGTCGGCCTCGTCGCGCCGGGTGACGGCCAGGCTGCGGCCGGCTTCGTGAAGGGCGCCGTCGACGCGCTCGGCGCGATCACCGACCTCGTCGCGGCGTCGCTGCTGATGCGCGGCCGTGACGAGTCGGCAGAGCCTCGCGGCGACCTGGACGAGCTGCTGGACGCCAACCTGCACGCCAACGCGGTGATGACGCGCGCGCTGCTGCCTTCGCTGCGGCGCCGGGGCCATGGCCGGCTCGCCTTCGCGCGGACGCCTGACGACGCGTCGGAGCTCTCGGTGACGTGCCGCGCGAGCCTCGCCGCTGTGGACGGCTACGCCGCGGCGCTGGCCGCGGAGTTCGAGGGCGGCCCGCTCGAAGTCGTCCGGGTCGAGGCGACGAGCGCCGCGCCCGAAGCCTGGCTGTGACGCCGAGGCGCGCGTTTCGGGGGTGTTGCCTGGACGCTGGTGAGGCTACAAGCGGAGTCATGGCGCCTTTGCGAGACCGAGCCCGGATCTGCATGTTGGGTGCCGCGCTCACCTGTGGATGGACGGCGTCCGCGACCGCCCAGGTCCAACCGGCCGCAGCGATCGAGGCGTGGCTCGCTTCGGAGCACACGTCCAAGCAACGGATGGCGGAGACCGTCAAGGCCGTCTGCGACGCCGACGACGGACTGGCCGCGCTCGGTCGGATGCAGAAGGAGGTCCAGGACGAGCCGGACGCGCCGCGCAGCAAGGGCATCCGCAGCCTGATGGTGCAGGTGACGCTCGAACACCTGCGGCGGACGCGCAAGAGCGGCATGACCTTCGTCGGCCAGTACCGCGGCCTCGAAGCGCTGCAGCCGTGGGTGACGCCGTTCTTGTTCGAGCTGCTGCTCGAGACGCCGGAGTGGTACCCCTACACGTTCCGTGTCCGGCTCGTCCCTGCGATCCGCGACCTGCAGGTTCGCCTGCCCGCGGGCGACCGCGTGGCCGCGGTGACCGCCGTCGCCGACGACGAGCGGGAGCCGACCGACCTGCGCCGCGCGCTCGCCGCGATGCTGTGGCAGTGGGGCAAGCGCGCGCAGGCCGAGGCGCAGGTCCGTGAGCTGCAGCTCGCGACGACGGAGGGGGACGCCCAGGACCGCGTCGACGCGACGCTCGCCTTGGCCGACTACTACAACCTGCTGCGCGACTACAAGCGCGCCGCGGGCGCGCACCGCGCGGCGCAGGCGCTGGCCCGCGGCGCCGACGTCGAGCTCCGTCCGATCGCGTGGTATGCCGCGGCCTGCGTGCACGCGCTGCGCGGTGACAAGGAGCGCGGCATCGCGGCGCTGCAGCGCTGCGCGGAGCTGCACAGCTCGCCGTATCTGGACCGCTCGCTGCGGCTCGAGCGCAAGCTGTTCGAGCGCGACCCCGAGATCGCGCTGCTGCGCGAAGACGCACGCTTCGCCGAACTGGTGAAGAAGGCGTTCGGCGACCAGTCCTCGGGCGACCAGTCCTCGGGCGACAAGTCTGCGGGCGACAAGTCCGCAGGTCGGGGCGGGCGCTGACCGGAGCCTGGACGATTGTCGCTGCCGCTGCCGTTCCTGCTCAGCCTGTTCGTGGTCGTCGCACACCGCGAGCTCGCCGACCCGCTCCCCGGCCAGGGGCAGCTCGACGACCTGGTCTGGACCGCGTCGCTGCTGACAGCACCCTGGCTGCTGGCGGCCATGGCGCGCGCGTCGGCGCTCGGCTCCCTGGTCACGGGCCGTAGGCCCCGGATACCGCCGCGGGCGCTGCTGCGGCTGTCGGCGATCGCGGCGCCGCTCGCGCTGCACGCGCTGTTCGCGTTCGGCCACTACGGCGACTGGCTGGACCGCTGGGCGCCCGACAGCAACACCCTGCGCGTCGCGCTCTTGCTGCTGCCGCTCTACCTCACCGAGGTCCCACGCCTGGTGACGGCGACCATGGTGGAAGAGGTCGTCGAGTCCGGCCGTGGCGGGACGACGTCGCCGATCGCGACCGTCTACCTGCCCACCTGGAGCGAGGTGTGGCCGACGATCCGGCTGCGGCTCGGGTGGCCGCTGTTGGCCCTGATGCCGGCTGCGCTCTACGGCTTCGGCGTCGACGCGCTGCAGTCGTGGCGGCCCGCCTACGTGTTCGTGCTGGCGACGGCGGCGGGTCTGTCGCTCGCGGCGATGGCCTACCTGGTCCTCGCCGCTGCGCTGCTGCCGTTCTGGTTCCGCTTCGCGTTCGGGATCCGCGCGGAGCTGCCGGACCCGCAGGGCAGCGTGCTCCGCGAGACGGCCGCTCGGCTCGACTTCTCGCCGCGCCGCTTGTTCGTGCTGCCGACCGGCATGCGCGCGGTCAACGCGATGATGGTCGGTCCGTTGCCCTTCGGGCGCCTGTTGTGCTTCACCGACGGCATCGTCAACACCCTCGACCCGCGGTCGCTCGCCGGCGTGCTCGCGCACGAGGTCGGCCACGCGCGCATGGGACATCCGGGGCTGCTGACGCTGCTGGGCTTCGTCGTGCCGGTGATGCTGCTGTCGCCGCTGCGTCTGCTCGACGCCGAGGGAGGAGACGTCGTGCTGCTGTCGGCGCTGATGGTCGGCGGCACGCTCGCGGTCTGGTTCGGGCTGCGCACGCTCGCGCGACGGTTCGAGCACGAGGCCGACATCGCGTCGGTGCAGGTGCTCGGCGCCGAGCCCTGCAGCCGCGCGCTGCTGACGGTGTCGCGCGCGACGTTCCCGGCCGCGCCGTCCCTGCGGAGCAGGTTGGCCAGCCTGCACCCCGGCGAAGAGGCGCGGCTGCAGACGATGCAGCGCTACGAAGCGGACCCGGACTTCCGCCGCGCGTTCGACCGGCGCACGGTCACGCTGCGGCGCGGCCTGCTCGCGACGGTGCTCGGCGCGGTGGTCATCGGGGCGTGGTTCTGGCGCGTGGACTGGCCCTACGAGCAGGTGATCGTCCGCTTCCACACGGGTGACTTCGTGGGCGCGCGGAGCGCGCTGGACGAGCTGCAAGAGGTGCCGTCGCGCTGGCGCAAGACGATGGCGCGGATCGACGCGCAGCTCGACGTCGCCGAGCAGCTCGCGCCCGGCGTGCGCGACCGGGCGAAGGCCGAGCAGGCGCTGGTGCCGGCCGCGTGGCAGCGCGGCGAGCAGGTGCTGCTGCGCGACGGCCCGGCTGCTGCCTATCCGGCGCTGGCGCTCGCGATCTCGGTCATGCCGTCGCCGACGACCACCGAGCTCGCGATCTACCGCTTCTGCAAGGCCGCCGCCGACCGCGATCCGGACACGACGCTCGAGCTCGGACGCATCGTGCTACGCCGCGGCCCGCCTGCGTCGCTGGCGCCGGTGTTCCGCGACTATCAGTAGCGGTTGACCTCGACCGCCCAGGTCATCTCCTTCTGCCAGACCTCGTTGCCGTGTCGGTCGAACTCCCGCACGCGGGTGTTCTCGGCGACGAGCGTGTTGCCGTTGGGCAGACGGTCGGCGTCGCTGGGCGAGCTGAGGCCCGCCAGCTCGAAGACGACCTTGCCGTTGCGGTCGATCTCCATCACCGCGCCCTTGTTGCGCAGCGTGACCAGCGTGTTGCCGTTTGGCAGGCGGTCGGCGTCGTGGGCGTTGGGCATCCCCGTGGCCTCCCAGACGACCTCGCCGTCGGGGCTGACCTCGAGCACCCGGTCCTTGAGCACGTCGGCGATCAGCGTGTTGCCGTTGGGCAGGCGGTCGACGTCGAACGGCCGGATCTCGGTGTCGTAGGACCACAGGATCTTGCCCTCGCGATCGATCTCGATGACGCGGCTCGCGAACGTGTCGGCGATCAGGGTGTTGCCGTTGGGCAGGCGATCGGCGTCGTACGGGTTCTTGAGGTCCTCGAACTGCCACACCGTCTCGCCCTTGCGGTTGACCTCCTGCACCCGGCTGACGGAGAACTCGGTGATCAGCAGGTTGTCGTTGTCGAGGCACTCTGCGTCCCAGGCGCCGAAGATCTCGTCCAGCACGAACACGGTGCGGCCCTGGTCGTCGACCTCGATCACCCGGTTGTCGCTGTAGTCCGCGATCAGCGTGAAGCCCCACATGGCACCACCGCCGACGCCGAACTCCGCGCGGTGCACCCGGGTCCACGGCAGCGAGACGGCGCCGAGCTGCGGGACGCTTGCTGCGAGGCCGCTCTCGGACGTCTCCGCGACGAAGCCGATCAGGCGTTCACCGGTCGTCAGGTCGAGCCGCGCGTAGCTCAGCGGGTCGGGCTCGCTGAGGCGAGGGCGGACGAACAGCAGGCCCGCGACGTCGGCGACGTCGAGCTCGCGCGCGCCTTCGTCCTTCTGTTGGAGGCGCACGCGGCCCCCGGTGAGGCTGATGACGTCGCCGTCGAGGATCTCGCCGGAGCGCAGCCGCACGCGGTCGTGGCTGACCGATGCGCCGACGAGGCGGTCGAGCTCGGGGTCGAACGCGATCCCCTGGATCTCCGAGCGCGGCAGCGCGAGCTCGCCGAACAGCTCGGTGCGGATGCGCAGCGACTCGGGGTCGACGGCGAGCACTTCGCCCGCGACCCGGCTGCCGTGGTTGAGGAAGACCATCGTCTGCTGGGTCTTGCTGACCTCGTGGCTCTCGAACTCGAACGTCGCGCAGTCGTTGAACGAGAGCTCGGCGTCGGCGAGCCCGGCGAAGGCGCCCGCGATCCCGTAGGAGTCGCCGACCATCGCGCCGATCGTGCCCTTTGTCTGCGTCCTGTCGGGCAACGTCAGCGTGACGGTCACCGGCGTCGCGTCCGTCGGCATCGCGACGCTCGCCGCGGCGGCGACGACGGGGTCGTCGTGCTCGGCGAGCTGCTGCACGAGCTCCTTCGCGCCGTCGTCGCTGCGTGAACGCAGCGCGCGCATAATGGCCATCTGCTCGCTGCGGTTGAGCTCGACGCCTTGCAGCGCCGCGTCCCGCTCGCCGCCCAGCAACAGCGAACGACACGAGCCGAGCGCGACGTCGCTCTGCATGCGGGCGAGCGCGCTGAGCGCGATCGGGCGGTGGAGCCCGGACTTGAACGTCACCATCGGCGCGACCGCGCGGGCTTCGTCGTCGCCGCCGTGCTTGCCGAGCGCCCGGATTGCGCCGCCTGCGATCGAAGCGTCGGTGTGGCCGAGCGCGCTGCGCAGCGAGCGCAGCAGCCGCGGCCGGCCGTCGAAGTAGACGGCGAGGCGGACGAGGCCCTGCAGCAGGCGCCGTTCGCGGTCCTCCTGGTCGGTGCCCTTGGCCGCGAGCGCGTCGAGGATGCGCGAGCAGCGGATGTTCTGCTCGAGCACCTCGTACTCGTCGCGGCGCTTCTGGATCAGCGGCAGCGCGCGGCCGCCGATCTCGATCAGCGTGCGTTCGGCGCTCTCGCGCACCTTCCAGCTCGGGTCACAGAGCTCTTCGAGGAGCCGGTCGATCTTGAGCCGGTACTCGCGGTAGTCGCCGTGCAGGCGCGCCGCCACCGGCGTGAACGCCCGGTCCTGCGCGGCCAACAGCTTGCCTACCTGCTCGAGCTGGGTCGTCAGCGAGATCGACTGGAAGCCCGCGGACTCGGCGAGCAGCTGCTCGTCGGTCCACTCTTGTGCGGGCGCGCCCAGCGCCGCGACGGCGGCGGCGGTGACAATGCGAAGGGTCGACAGGGGGGTCATCGGTGGTCGGAGTGTAGGCAACGACGCGGCGGCCGTCCGGTTCGATCCTGTTACGGGCGTCCGACGAGCCGACCGGGCGCAGGCAGCGTGGAGCAGGAGTTCTGCCGGGGGGAATGAGTCAGGGGTCTCGCCGTCACTTGCTACAGGACGTAGCATCGTCCTGATCCCTCCTCGCGATGCTGCCGTTCGTGCGGGCCTGTCAGGTCCGCGGACCGGTCTGCACCCCCACCCACGAAGTCGTGCTGCTGCCAACGTCACCTGTGACGCGTTTGCTCGCGTGCGCTGCGCTGCTCGCCGCCGCTGCGGCAGCCCAGCAGCTCCGGGCCGCGCCGCAGATCTGCGTGATCGGCCCTTCGGCAGCCGCTTCGACGCCGGACGAGGACCCGGGTGCCCCGGTCGAGATGTTCGAGAACCCCAACCTCGACAACTACTTGCGCAGGTCGCAGTCGCTCCTCGAGCGCGGCGACTTCGCCGGCGCGATCGGGCTGCTGCAGGACGTCATCGAGGGCCGCACGGTCGAGGTGGTCGCGGTCCGCGCCGACGAGCAGCAGGCTACGCCGGCACCCGATGAAGGCCCGCCAGAGCCCGAGGACCCGCCGGCGGGCCGCGTCGACGCGCGCCAGACGGTGTTCAGCCCCGACGGCCGGATCTTCCGACCCGTCGGCAGGCTGTGCCAGGAGCTGCTCGCGCAGATGCCCGAGGTCGGCGTCGAGCTCTACCGCACGACCCACGAGTACGAAGCCGAGCAGATGCTAGAGGCGGCGCTCGAGGACGGCTCGATCCCAGCACTGGAGCAGGTCGCCAACCGCTACTTCATCACGCTGCCCGCGGGCCGCGCGATGGTGCTGCTCGCAGACCGGCTGATGCACGCCGGCCGCTACCGCGGCGCGGTGCAGGTGCTGCGCGACCTGCTGGAGGTCTACCCCGAGCAGAACCGCGAACGGCTCGGCGTGAGCCCGGTCTGGTGCGAGTTCAAGATCGCGCTCTGCCTGCAGCTTGCAGGCGACGTCGCCTCGGCCAAGCAGGCGATCGACGGCCTCGCCGAAGAACACGCCGAGGAGTCGCTGCGGATCTCAGGTCAGCTCGAGTCGATCCGCGAGCTGCCGACCAGCAGCCTGTTCGCGCGCGACACGGTCGAGATCGAGGCCGAGCACGGCGTCGGACGCGACGGCGCGTGGCTCGCCGACGAGGACGTCGAGCTGGTCCCGCTGTGGCAGTACCGCTTTGCGGACGAGGACCCCTACAAGAACCCCAAGCCCAAGAACGGCCAGCGCGGCTCGATCTGGATCGACGGCGGCGCGCGCCCGACGCAGATGCCGTTCGCCGACCGCTACGGGCCGGCCACCTGGGTGTCCTTCTCGCGCGAGCGCCGCGACGGCTTCGTCGAGCCGCGCGCGTTGTTCCTCGAGAACTTCTGCCTGCGCATGACGGACGCGGCCTCGGGTCTGCTGCTCAACGCCGGCGACGGCGCGCCCGAGGCGCCGGCCGCGCGCGAAGGCCACCCGCGCGTGCGCATCGCCGCCGTCGACAACGCGCTGCTGCGTCCGGTCGAGGACGACGCGCGCCGTTACGTCGTCATGGGGCACTCGATCCACACCAGCAACAGCGACGCCGCGCTCAAGTCGAGCGAGCTGGTCGCCTACGACAAGCAGACGTGGGAGCGGACGTGGTCGTCGTCGGACTGGCTCGAGGGCGAGGACGGGCTGCGCGGCGTGACGTTCCTCGCCGCGCCGACGGTCTTCGGCACGCAGCTGCTGATCCCTTCGCTGCGCCGCGACGCCTACACGCTGGAGTGCCTCGACCGGGTCGACGGCAGGCCGCGGTGGCACACGCCGCTGCACGCGGGCGGCACGGAGTTCTTCAAGGCGCCCGGCACACAGGTCGAGGTGCTGGGCGGGACCGCCTACGTGCTGACCAACGCGGGCTGCATCGCCGCCGTGGACGCCTTCGCGGGCGACCTGCGGTGGGCGCGGCGCTACGAGCGCCTGGATCCGATCCACAAGGCGAACGTCAAGAAGCGCAAGGCGAAGGGTCGGTCCGAGCAGCGGTTCGGCTACCGCCAGCAGTTCGCGCAGGCCGCGCTGGACAGCTTCGCGCCCGCCGACCTGATCGCGCACGAAGGCAAGGTGGTGCTCGCGCCGTGCGACGGAGACGTGCTCATGGCCGTAGACGCCGCGACCGGCGAGCCGGTCTGGATGCTCGACGCCAACACGTCGCATGCGCCGTACGGACGCCTGGAGCAGGTCGTCGGCGCCGGCGACGGCAAGCTGTTCGTCACGTCGCGGACGCACCTCGTCTGCGTCGAGCTGGACGGAGGCCTCGTGCGCTGGATGAAGCAGCTGCCGAGCTGGGCGGGTCCCAAGATGTCGGGCCGCGGCCGCGGCGCTGTAGTCGGCGGGACCGTGGTGCTGCCCGACATGCGCGAGCTGCTGCTGTTCGACGTCGACGGTCGGGAGCCGATGCGGCGGCTGGCGCTCCCGACCTTCGGCGAGAGCCGCGAGCCGCTGCAGGGCTCCGCGAACGTCGCCGTCAGCGGCGCGTGGCTCGCGCTAGGCTTCCGCGGCGGCGTCGAGGTCTTCAGCACCGCGGCGATGCTCCGCGAGCTCGCGGCTGCCACCGACGACGGCCTGCGCAAGGCCTCCTACCTGACCCAGGCCGGGGACCGGGCTGCCGCCGCCGCGGTGCTCTCCGAGGCGCTCGCGCGCGCCGACGCGGGCCCGGGCCGAGCGCAGATCGCGCGGCGGTTGCTCTCGCTGGTGCGCGAGCAGGCGGCGCGCGCGCTGGCCGAAGGCGGCCTCGAGGCGGCGCTCTCCTTGCTGGACGACGTCCGCGAGCCGATGGCCGACCGCGAGCTCCGCCTCAACTGGCACCTCGCGCGCGTCGAGCTTTGCAAGGCGTCGGGAGACCTTCGCGCCCACGAGCGCGAGCAGCAGCAGCTCTACGCATACATGGAGGGACGGTGATGCGAGCCAGCGCGACGCGCTCGAAGGGGACGGACCTAGGCATCGCGGCGGCGCTCGCGTTCTGCGTGTTCGCCGCGCCCGCTGTAGCGCAGGACCCTGCGTATCCGCCGGGCGTGACCGCCGAAGTGCACGACGCCGTCCAGCGCGGCCTCCAGTGGCTCTCGAAGAACCAGGCCAACGACGGCAGCTGGCGCAACTCGGGCGGCTACGGCAGCTACCCCGCGGCGATGACCGGCCTCGCGGGCATGGCGTTCATCGCCGGCGGCTCGACGCCGACGCGCGGCCGCTATTGGCGCGAGGTCCGGCAGTCGGCGAGCTTCCTGCTGAAGAACGCGGATCCGAGCAACGGCGTCATCTCGGTGCCGTCCGAAGAGGGCCGCAGCATGTACGGCCACGGCTTCGCGACGCTCTACCTCGCGAGCGTCTACGGCATGGAGGAGGGCCTGCGCAAGCAGCAGCGGCTCAAGCGCGCGCTCGACAAGGCCGTCGG
>JBERSB010000430.1:0-2297 GCA_041236755.1 Luminiphilus sp.
ATGACGCGCACGCTGCCCAACGTCAGCAGCGACCTCGTGTGCAGCCTCTGGCTGTCGCGCCGCGAGGGGCACGCGATCGAGTGACGGCGCGGCCTGCGGCCGCTCAACGGCACGGGTGCTCGGGCAGGTCGACGACGTAGCCCATGACGCGCACGCGCTGCAGCGCGATCGGGGCGAGCAGCAGTCCGGTGCACGCATAAGGCACGAGCAGCGCGCCTCGCTGCCGGGCCACGCCCGGCCGGAAGCCGGGGCGGTGGGCGTTCGGCGCGCGGTGGCGCGGCGTGTAGAGGTGCCACTGCGGCCACGATGGCGCGCCGAGACACCCGAGCGAGACGGGCGCGGGCGTCCAGGTCGCAGCGATCGGCGTCGAGCCGTAGGCCGGGCACACCTGCGCCCCAGACGGGCGCGCGAGCAGCGCGCAGCTGACGAGCAGCGCGCGCGAGAGGCGTTGGGTCATGTCCCTGGTGGCGTGGCCGAGCGCGAATCGGTCCGCGCCGCTGTGATCACGACGGCAGCTGGCTGTGCGCGCCGTCGCAGAACGGCGGGTTCTTGCTGTGCTTGCAGCCGCACCACGCGACCTTCCGCGCCTCGGTGACCTCCTCGACGACCGGCACCATGCCGGTGCCCTTGTGCGCGCCGTCGCAGAACGGTTGGTTGCTGCTCTTGCCGCACGAGCACCACGCGTACTTGCCCGGCTGGCAGTCCATGACGAAGGGGGCGCGCTGGGGGATGTCGGGGTCGGTCACGGGTCGGTCCTCTCGGGGTTGGGTTCGCTGCGGATTGTGTCGCGGCTACGTGCAGCGGAGCAACCGCAATCCCTCGCTCAGAAGTCCTGCCGGTAGCGGTCCCACATCCGTGCGCAGAATGGGGTCCAGCACCGGGTCCAGCTGCCGCGCGGCTCGACCTGCAGGTAGCGGTCCACGTAGTCGAACAGCGGGGGGTGGTCCCAGGCGTCACGCAGCCCCATGACGCGCGCGGCCAGCACGAAGCCGCTCCATGCGTTCGCGCTGCAGCAGCGCCGGTAGGGGTCCGCACCCCAGGCCTTGTGGTCGTGGCTGGGGTCGTCGGCGTGGCGGCTGCCCCACTCGGGCAGGCCGACGTCGTCCGCGCCGTAGCCGCCGTGGCCGTGGTTGAAGACGCCGGGCGCGGTCTCCTCGACGAAGAACGTCTGCGCGTCCTCGCCGAACGCCAGCTTCCGTTCGCGCGCGGTCCGCAGCATGCCGGCGTCGTCCAGCATCCAGCCCGCGAGCAGGAGCGGGAACTTGCGGCCGCTGCCGTTGCCGCCGTCGGCGCGGAAGGCCCCGCCGTTGGCGACGACGCCGTAGACGTCGATGCCGACCTGCAGCAGCGCGACCAGCAGTTCGCGCTTGTCGCTCGGCGGCAGGTCCAGGTTGAGCGTCAGCGCGGCTGCACTGACGAGGTCGGCGAGGTCGCGCCCGTAGTCGGGCATGTTCTGGCGCGGGTGGAGGTAGCGGCCCGACAGCCCGGGCAGGTGGTCGAGCCAGGTGTGCTCCAACCGCGCCAGCAGCTCGTCGACGCGCGGCGCGCCGGCCACCGGCTGCAGGCTCGCGAGGCGCGTGAGGTCCAGGCGGTCGGCCGTCCAACGGTGCCGCTTGTCGCTGCCGCAGTACGGCGGCCGGAACGCGCGCGGCGGCGGCGGCGCCTCGACGACCGTCAACACCGCGCAGCGCTCGACCTGCGGCAGCCGGCCGGCGTCCGGGTGGCTCGCCGAAGACACGAGCGAAGTGCCGGCGCGCAGCGTCAGCGGCCGATTGGCCGCGACGCCGAGGCTGGCGTTGGCTGCCGCCCGGTAGGTGCCGGCTGCGCCGTCGTGCAGCATCGCGTTGTCGTAACCCTGCGTGCGGCTGGTCGGCGACGGGTTGATCATCGAGCCGTGCAGCACCCGGTCGCCGTCGCGCGAGCTGCCGGGCGCGATCGCGACCAGCTCGACGGGCCCGACGACCCACCAGTCCCCGTTGACGTAGCGGCCGCAGCGCGCGGGCTGCGCGAACGTCCAGGTGATCCCGTTGCGCTCGAGCTGCTCGAAGTAGCCGGGCAGCGGCGCCATCGGCTTCTGGATCGGCGGCGCAGCGCGCGAACGGTCCGTGGACGCCTCCGAGGCTTGCTCGACGCGGGCCGGTCGCAGGTCGCCCACCTCACCGCGGCTCGTCGCACACGCTGCCAGCGCGAGCGCGAGCACATACCCCGACCGCCGCGGGGCAACGAGGTGACCGGTCCTCATCGACGAGCACGCTATCCGCCGCGCGACGCCGTTTCCCGCTCGGAGTCGGGCGCCG
>JBERSB010000431.1:0-4157 GCA_041236755.1 Luminiphilus sp.
TGGTCGGAGCGAGAGGATTTGAACCTCCGACCCCCTGCACCCCATGCAGGTGCGCTACCAGGCTGCGCCACGCTCCGACGGTCGAGTTGTTGCGGAGCCGGGGCTCCGCAGGGTCGAGCATGGTAGCACCGCGCCACCCGGCGGCAAGCGTTCGTCAGCGCGAGGACTTTCGGACCGGATCGACGGCGGCGGTGACGTCCTTGCGGAAGCGCTGGCGGGCCTCGGTCAGCTGGGGGCTGGTCTGGGTCTGGGTGAAGACCATGCCGACCAGGTCCCGCGACGGGTCGCACCAGACCATGGTCCCGTCGCTGCCGGTGTGCGAGAAGCCGCGGTAGTCGATCTTCCAGCCGAAGCCGTAGCGCTGCGGCTCGATGAGCGGGATCTGGTCCTCGGTCGCGTCGGCGACCAGCTCGCGGCTCAGCAGCTGCCGGCCCTCGTGCTCGCCGCCGCGCAGGAAGAGCCGGGCGAACTTCTCGTAGTCTCCGGTCGTCGAGATCATGCCGCCGCTGCCGCGCACGAACGGCAGCGTGGGCTCGCCGTGCGGCCGCCAGACTGCCTTCCAGCCGCCGTCGCCGTTCTTCTTGACGACGACCGACATGCGGTCGTTGTCGGCGACGGTCTCATGGTGGCACGAGTCCTTCATGCCGAGCGGCTCGTAGAAGCGCTCCTGGCAGTAGTCCGCGAACGGCTGACCCGAGGCCAGCTCGACGACGCCGGCGAGCAGGTTGTAGCCCGGGTTGCTGTAGCTGTAGGTCGCGCCGGGCACCTCAGCCGGACCCACCTCACCGAAGCGCGCGCACTCCTGCACGAGGTTGGGCGCGTCGGGGTCGGCGTCGCTGTTCTTGGTCAGCGGGTAGACGAACAGGGTCGGGATGCGCAGGCCGCTGCTGTGCGTCAGCAGCTGGTGGATCGTGACCGCGCCGCCGCGCTCGCCTGCAAACGTCGGGAACCACTTCGCCACCTTGTCCTGCAGGCCGACCTTGCCCTGCTCGACCAGCGTCAGGATCGCCGCCGCCGTGACCGCCTTGGTGTTGGACGCCATGCGGATCAGGGTGTCCTTCTCCATCGGGCGCGTGCGCTGCACGTCGCGGTGGCCGATCGCTTCGTGCACCAGGACGCGATCGCCCTGCGTGACCATCAGGACCGCGCCGAGCACGTGCTCCTGCTCGACCGACTCGGCGAAGCGCGCGACGGCCTCCAGCAGCTCCTCGGACGCGCGCTGCGCGACGACGGCTCGAGCCTGCAGCGCCAGCGTCAGCAACAGGAAGAGGCGAATCGATGCGTGCATCCGGGCATGCTATCCGACCCCCCAGGATCTACCGCCACCCCACCCGCGCAGAAGGAACCTCCCATGACCGACCAAGGACCCTGGCCCGGACGCTTCGTCTGGCACGACCTCATGACCACCGACGGCGAGAAGTCCGCGGCGTTCTACACCGAGCTGTTCGGGTGGGAGATCGCGACCCGAGACGTCATGGGTCACACCTACCGCGAGATCCACGCCGGCCCAGGGCCCATCGGCGGCGTCATCGAGGAGAAGAACATCCCGGCGTCGCACTGGATGCCCTACGTCGCGGTCGACGACGTCGACGCGACCGCCGAGACGATCACCGCGCACAGCGGCTCGGTCTGCGTCCCGCCGACCGACATCCCCGGCACCGGCCGCTTCAGCGTCGTCGGCGACCCGCAGGGCGCCTACTTCTCGATCTACCGCGGCGACGAGGGCAAGCACGGCGCGGACCCGGACGTGCCGGTGCCCGGCCGCGCGTGCTGGAACGAGGTGCTCACAACCGACGACGCCGCGGCGCAGAGCTTCTACACCGCCGTCTTCGGCTGGCAGGACGAGCCCAAGGACATGGGGCCGATGGGGACCTACCACTGCCAGGTGATCGACGGCAAGCAGGCCGGTGGCCTGATGAAGAACCCGATGAACGGCGCGCCGAGCTGCTGGCTGGTCTACTTCTTCGTCGAGGACCTGCCCGCAGCGACGGAGCACGCCAAGCGCCTCGGCGCGACGGCGCTGATGGAGAACGCGCCCATCCCCGAGGTCGGGGCCTTCTCGATGCTGCGAGATCCCGTCGGCGCGGTGTTCGCGCTGTTCGCAGGCGCGCCCGAGTGCGACGACTGACGCGCCGCTACTCGCGGACGCCGACCTGGTCGAGCATCCACGCGACCTCGAACGCCCGGTCGCGCCACCGGTCGTAGCGGCCCGACGCGCCGCCGTGGCCGGCGGCCTCGAGCTTGGTCTTGAGCAGCAGCTCGTGGTCGTCGGTCTTGAGCGTGCGCAGCCTGGCGACGTACTTCGCGGGCTCCCAGTACATCACCTGCGAGTCGTTGAAGCTCGTCGTCACCAGCGTCGCCGGATAGGCCTTCGCCTCGAGGTTGTCGTAGGGGCTGTACGACATCATGTAGTCGAACGCAGGCTTCTCGTTGGGGTTGCCCCACTCGAGGTACTCGCCGACCGTCAGCGGCAGAGACGCGTCCATCATCGTGTTCATCACGTCGACGAACGGCACCGCGCTGTGGATCGCGCGGAACAGGTCGGGCCGCAGGTTGGCGACCGCGCCCATCAAAAGCCCGCCGGCGCTGCCGCCCTCTGCCAGCAACCGCTCCTTGCTGGTCCAGCCCGCCTCGATCAGCCCCTGTGCTGCGTCGACGAAGTCGTAGAAGGTGTTCTTCTTCTTCATCAGCATGCCGTCGCGGCGCCACGCCTCGCCGAGCGTCCGGCTGCCGCGGATGTGCGCGATCGCGAACACCACGCCGCGGTCGAGCATGCTGATGCGGTCGCTGTTGAAGCCGGCCGGGATCGACACCCCGTACGAGCCGTAGCCGTAGAGCCACAGCGCGGCCGAGCCATCCGTCGGCGTGCCCTTCTTGTAGACCAGTGACACGGGGATCGGCTTGTCGTCGCGGGCCTTGGGGTAGACGCGCGTGGTCTCGTACTGCGCCGGGTCGTAGCCGTGCACCTCGCGCTGCTTCTTCAGCTCGCGCTCGAACGTGTCGAGGTCGTAGTCGAACACGCACGGCGGCGTCACCATCGACTGGTAGTCGATCCGGTAGCTCTTCGCCGTCCACTCCGGGTTGCCGGCCGGGCTCGCGGCGTAGACCGTCTCGGGGAACGCGATCTCGCGCCACGCGTCCTCGCCGAAGTCCAGCACGCGGAATCGCGTCACGCCGAGCTGCTTCTCCTGCACGACCGCGTGGCCTGCGAACACGTCGAAGCGGTCGACGAAGACGTCGTCACGGTGCGGCACGACCTCCACCCAGTTGGCGGGGCTCGGGTCGTCGACCGACGCGCGCACGACGCGGAAGTTGAGCGCGTCCTTGTCGGTGCGCAGGTACCACGCGCCGTCGCGATGCGTCGGCGAGTAGCGGTGGCCCTTCTCGCGCGGGAGCAGCACCGAGAAGTCGCCTGCTGGCGTCTTCGCGTCCAGGTAGCGCCACTCGTAGGTGTCCGTGCTGAACGAGCCGACCACCACGTAGCGGTGGTCGCGGGTCCGCATCACGTCGATCGCGTAGAGCTCGTAGGTCTCCTCGAACAAAAGCTCCGGCGCGCCTCCGAGCCGCAGCCGCCAGAGCTTGTCCGAGCGCTTGGTGACCTCGTCCTCGGTGACGAAGAAGAGCGTCTCGCCGTCGGCGGCCCAGACGACCGACGTGACCCGCTCGGCGAGCCCCTGCTGCACAGCGCCGGTGTCGAGGTCCTTGACGTTGAGCGTGTACTGCCGGAAGCCCGTGGTGTCGGTCGTGTACGCGTAGCGGTCGTCGTCGTCGCTCACGCAGATGTCGCCGAACGACAGGCACGTCAGGCCCACAGCCATCGCGTTCTGGTCGAGCAGGACTTCTTCTGCGGCGCCGTTGTCGTAGGCGCCGTCGGCCGCTGCGGCGCGGCGGCACCGGATCGGATACTGCAGCCCTTCGACCGTGCGCGAGTAGTAGTAGTAGCCGCGCAGGCGCACCGGCACGTCCTGGTCGGTCTGCTGCACGCGCGCGACCATCTCTTCGTAGAGCGTGTCCTGCAGCGGCTTCAGGTGCGCGCTCTGCGCTGCGGTATAGGCGTTCTCGGCCTCGAGGTAGGCGCGCACCTCGGGCGCCTCCTTGTTGCGCAGCCAGTAGTAGTCGTCGACGTAGACCTGTCCGTGCCAGTGGTTCTCGTGACG
>JBERSB010000432.1:0-7732 GCA_041236755.1 Luminiphilus sp.
TCACAGACCTGATGGGCGGCAGCCGCACCCGGCACGCGCCCCGCGCCAAGCGCGTGGTCCAGCTGTTCATGTCAGGCGCCGCGAGCCAGGTCGACACCTTCGACTACAAGCCGCTGCTGATCGAAAGGAACGGCGAGCGCTTCGACCCGGGCGGCAAGGTCGAGCTGTTCCAGAGCAGCCCGGGCGCCGTCATGCAGAGCCCTTGGCGCTGGCGACAACACGGCGCGTGCGGCAAGTGGATCAGCGATCTCGTGCCCCACCTCGCGTCGTGCGCCGACGACATCGCGTTCCTGCACGGCATGGTCAGCACGAGCAACGTGCACGGCCCTGCGACCTTCCTGCAGACCACCGGCTTCGTGCGCCCCGGCTTCCCGTCGATGGGCGCCTGGGTCAGCTACGGGCTCGGCTCGCTGACCGACGAGTTGCCGACGTTCGTCGTGCTCCCGGACGCGCGCGGCTACGCGCCCGGTGGCCCGCGCAACTGGTCCATGGGCTTTTTGCCGACGCAGCACCAGGCGTCGATGATCCGGCCCGGCCGCCCGCAACCCATCCACGACCTGCTCCCGCACCAGGACGCCGACTTCGTGACCGAGGCGAGCGAGCGCGACGGCCGCGCGACGCTCGCGCGCCTCAACCGCGCGCACCTGCGCGGGCGCGAGGACGACCCGCGTCTCGACGCGAGGATTGCGTCGTACGAGCTGGCGGCGCGCCTGCAGCTCAGCGCGCCCGAGGCGCTGGACGTGTCGACCGAGACGCAGGAGGTTCGCGACCTCTACGGGGTCGAGCGCGAGCCGACCGCCGACTTCGGGCGACGCTGCCTCGTCGCGCGCCGCCTGCTGGAGCGCGGCGTGCGCTTCGTGCAGGTGTGGAGCGGCGCCGACAACGGCCACCCCCGCCGCAACTGGGACAGCCACGAGGACATCCAGAAGGACCACGGCAACATGGCCGCCGAGATGGACCGACCGACGGCCGCGCTGCTCATCGACCTCAAGCGTCGGGGAATGCTCGACGACACGATCGTGCTCTGGACGACCGAGTTCGGCCGCATGCCCTGCAGCCAGGGCAGCAAGGGACGCGACCACAACCCGTTCGGCTTCACCAACTGGCTCGCCGGCGGCGGCGTCAAGGGCGGCGTCAGCCACGGCGCGACCGACGAGTGGTCGTTCCGGGCGGTCGACGAGCCCACCAACGGCTACGACGTGCACGCGACCATGCTGCACCTGCTGGGGATCGACCACGAGCAGCTCACGTTCCGGCACAACGGCATCGACCGGCGGCTGACCGACGTGTCGGGCCGCGTGCTCACCGAGATCCTGAGCTGACCTGCTCTCCGCTGCGTTGTCCGCACGAAGGCTTCGGATCGGCGGCCGGTCGCCACTAGATTGTCTCGCATGGACTACTTCGAAGAGTCGCTGCGACGTCACCGTGAGTCCCGCGGCAAGATCGAGGTGCGATCGCGCATGCGCCTCGAGTCGATCGAAGACCTCAGCCTCGCGTACACGCCTGGCGTCGCGCGGCCCTGCGAGCGGATCGCCGAGCACCCGAGCGAGGCCTGGGACCTGACCTGGAAGGGTCGCGCGGTCGCCGTCGTCTCGGACGGGTCCGCCGTGCTCGGGCTCGGCAACCTCGGCGGCATGGCCTCGCTTCCGGTCATGGAGGGCAAGGCCGCGCTGTTCCGCGAGTTCGCCGGTGTCGACGCCGTCCCGATCGTGCTCGACACGCAGGACGAGGACGAGATCGTGCGCGTCGTGCGCGCGATCGCGCCGACCTTCGGCGGCGTGAACCTCGAGGACATCTCGGCGCCGCGCTGTTTCCGCGTCGAAGACGCGCTGCAAGACCTCGGCATCCCGGTGCTGCACGACGATCAGCACGGCACGGCGATCGTGCTGCTCGCCGCGCTGATGAACGCGGTCCGCGTGACCGGCGTAGCGTTCCGCGACCTGTCGGTCGTGATCAACGGCGCAGGCGCCGCAGGCCGCGCGATCGCGCGCCTCTTGTGCTGCCAGGACCAGGACGACCAGTGCGTGCCGGTCGGCAAGGTCCGCGTCTGCGACTCCAAGGGCGTGCTCGCGCCGAGCCGCGAGGACATGGACCCCTACAAGCGCGACCTCGCGACGTGGACCAACCCCGAGGACGAGCAGGGCGACCTGCGCTCGGCGCTGCGCGGCGCGCACGCGTTCATCGGAGTCAGCAAGGGCAACCTGCTGGGCGCCGACGACATCCGCACGATGGCCGCCGACCCGATCGTGCTCGCGATGGCCAACCCGACGCCCGAAATCCTGCCGGCAGAGGCAGAGGCGGGCGGTGCGAGCGTCATCGGGACCGGGCGCAGCGACTTCCCCAACCAGGTCAACAACGTGCTGGCGTTCCCCGGGCTGTTCCGCGGCGCGCTCGAGGCACGTGCGAAGCGCTTCACCACGTCGATGAAGTGGGCCGCGATCGAGGCGATCGCCAAGGCCGCAGGCGAGCCGTCGCCCAAGCGCATCCTGCCGGCGGCGTTCGACCGGTCCGTGGCCGTTGCGGTCGCTGCGAGCGTCGCCGAAGCCGCGCGGCGCAGCGGCGCCTGCGTCGAGGCCGACTGAGACCGGTCGGCGGACCGCCTCAGTCCCACGAACGGGACAGTCGGAACGCGGCGTTGATCAGGCCGACGTGCGAGTAGGTCTGCGGGAAGTTGCCCGTCAGCTCACCCGTGCCGGGCATGATGTCTTCGCTGAACAGGCCGAGCCCGTTGTGGTGCTCGAGCAGGAACGCGAACAGCTCCTTGGCCTCGTCGGTCCTGCCCACGATCGCGAGCGCCTCGACCAGCCAGAAGGAGCAGACGGTGAACGTCGCCTCCTGCTTGCCGAAGTCGTCCTCGACGTCGTAGCGCTTGACCAGCCGGTCCACCTGCAGCTGCTCCTGGATCGCGCGCACGTGGCTCGCCGCGCGGGGGTCGTCGCCCTCGAAGAAGCCGAAGTGCAGCGCCAACAGCATCGCCGCGTCGAGGTTGTCGGCGTCCATGGCCTGGGTCAGCACCCCGCGCGCCTTGTCCCAGCAGCGCTCCTCGAGGAGCACGCGCGCGGCCTTCTCGATGCGCGTGGCGCGCGCGTGCAGCTCGTCGTTGCCGATGACGTCTGCGACCTCGCGCACGCGGTGCGCGCCTGCCCAGTGCGTCAGCAAGGTGAACGCGTGCACGTGCGTCGAGTTGCGCAGCTCCCAGAGGCCTGCGTCGGGCTCTTCGAGCCGCGCCTCGATTTGGTCGAGCATGCGGACCAGCAGCTGGACCACGCCGCCGCGGCCTTCGACGCCGACGAAGCGGGTGTCGAGCAAGAGGCGCGAAATCGACAGGATGACCTCGCCGTAGACGTCGTTCTGGACGTGCTCGTGCGCCTGGTTGCCGATCCGGACCGGCTTCTCGCCGCGGAACCCTGCGAGGTGCTCCAAGATCTCCTCGTGCACGTCGGACTCGCCGTTGATCGCGTACAGCGGCTGCAGGCGGTCTTCGCCGGACTGGTCGACGATCGTCCGGAGGTAGTGCAAGAAGCCCTCCATCTCATCGAAGTGGCCGAGCCGCTCGAAGGCCTGGAGCGAGAAGTAGGTGTCCCGCAGCCAGCAGAACCGGTAGTCCCAGTTGCGGCCGCTGCCAGGATACTCGGGCAGGCTCGTCGTAGTGGACGCGATGATCGCGCCCGTGTCCTCGAACTGGTGCAGCTTCAGCACCAGCGCCGAACGGATGACCTCAGCCTGGTAGTCGCGCGGAACGCGGGTGTGCTTGACCCACCGGCGCCAGTATTCGACCGTACGCTCGAGGAACGACTCGGCGGTCTGTTCGAGTCCAGACTCGAGCGGCTCTCCCCAGGTGAGCACGCGGTGCCGGTCCGCAGTCAGCACGAACGGGCGGCCCTCGGCGACGTAGGTCAGCGGCGCATTCGTCGTGAGGCGCAGCGGCGCGTCGAGGCCGACGAACTGGATGTGGTTGCTGCCGGACCAGGAGCGCACCTCCGCGCGGCCGTAGTCCGACGCGGGCTCGCAGCGGATGCGCACCAGCGGCTCGCCTTCGATGGGTCGCATGATGCGCACCAGCATCGTCGGCTTGAACGACCGGTCGTGCAGCCGGAACCGCGGCGCGAAGTCGATCAGCTCGAACGCGCCGGTCGGGCCGCGGAACACGGTGCGCAGCACGTTGGTGTTCTCGATGTACGCCTGCTCGACGCTCTCGGCGTCGACCATCTCGACCACGTAGGCACCGCCGCGCTCGGTGTCGAGCATGGGCCCAAAGACGAAGGAGCTGTCGAGCCGCGGCCAACACATCCACTCGATGGACCCGTCTTGTAAGAGCGCGCTGTATGCGCAGTTGCCGATGATTCCGTGTCGCATGCGTGGTCGCCGAGCAGCCTAGCCCTGATAGGGGGTAGGAACCGCAGGGCATAGCGAGGAAGCTATGTAGGTCGAGGCGCCCGGTGATCGGACTCCTCGCCAGCTGCCCCGATGCCAGGCCCTTCAGGCTCTCCTATCGCAGAATCCGTCGGCCCATCTTCAGCCGGATCGCTCCTCATCGCGAGCAACCGACTGCCCGTCAGTCTGGTGAGATCGGATAGCGGCTACGAGGCCAAGACCTCTTCGGGCGGCCTCGCCTCGGCGCTGCAAGGCGTCGCCAAGGACGCGAAGTTCGACTGGGTGGGATGGCCCGGCTGCGTGGTTCCTCCCGAACACCATCAGGAAGTGCGGGAACAGCTCGCAGCCGAGAACCTCACGCCGGTCTTCCTCAGCGAGGAGGACGAGGAGCTCTACTACCACGGCATCTCCAACCAGGCGATCTGGCCGCTGTTCCACTACTTCGTCGACAAGGTCGACTTCCAGGAGCGGGCGTGGCGCCGCTTCGAGGAGATCAACGCGCGCTTCGCCGAGACGATCGTCGAGCGAGCTCCTCAAGGTGGTCGGGTCTGGATCCACGACTTCCACCTGATGCTGGTGCCGCGGATCCTGCGCAACGCACGACCCGACCTGCAGATCGGGTTCTTCCTGCACATCCCGTTTCCTTCCTCGGAGATCTACCGGCTGCTCCCGGCGCGTGAGGAGTTGCTGCTGGGCGTGCTGGGCTGCGACTACGTCGCGTTCCACACGCACGACTACGCGCGCCACTTCCGCTCGGCGTGCCTGCGCGTGCTCGGCCTCGCTGCCGAGCACGACGGCGTGGTCTTCGAAGGCCGCCGCGTCGGCATCGGCATCCACCCGATCGGCATCGACGTGCAGCGCTTCACGGAAGTGCTCCGCGAGCAACACACCCAGTCGATCGGCGACGAGTTGGCCGAACGCTACGGCGGCCGCCGCCTGATCCTCGGCGTGGAGCGACTCGACTACACCAAGGGCGTCGCGCACAAGCTGCGCGCGTTCGAGCGCATGCTCGAGCGGCGTCCGGAGCTGGCAGACGAGGTCGCGTTCTTGCAGATCATCGTCCCGTCACGTCTCAAGAACCCCGACTACGCGGCGCTGAAGCGTGAGATCGACGAGTGCGTGGGCCGCGTCAACGGTCGCCACGGCAGCCCGGGCAACACCCCCGTCGAGTACATGCACCGGTCGGTCGATCCGGAGCAGCTCGCTGCGCTCTACCGCTTCGCCGACGTCTGCATGGTCACGCCCATCCGCGACGGAATGAACCTCGTCGCGCAGGAATTCGTGCTCTGCCAGAGCGAACTCCGCAGCGTGGACGGCGCGTGGCACGGGATGCTCGTGTTGAGCGAGTTCGCCGGCGCAGCCCACGTGCTCGCGCGCGCGCTGCTCGCAAATCCCTGGGACGTAGAGCAGAGCGCAGACCAGCTGGAGGCCGCCCTGCAGATGAGCTCGGAAGAGCGGGCCGAGCGGATGGCGATGATGGCCGAGCAGGTCCGCGCGCTCGATTGCAATACGTGGGCAGCCAACTTCCTCGACCGCATGGACGGCGCCTCGTCGTGTCGTGTCCCACGCGGCGTGGAGGTGCTGGACCAGGGCGCGACGCTGGAGCTCTGCACATCGTTCGCCAATGCGTCGCGACGAGCGCTGTTCCTCGACTACGACGGCACCCTGCGCGAAATCGTCCGCTCCCCGGAAGACGCGATCCCTTCCGAAGAGCTGCTGCAGCTGTTGTCGGACCTCGCCGCGTTGCCCGACACCGACGTGCACATCGTCAGCGGCCGCCACCGGGACGACCTGGCTATGTGGCTCAGCGATCTCGGCCTGTCGCTCTGCGCGGAGCACGGCTACGCGAGCCGCTCGAAGGGCGCGGTCGCCTGGCGCGAAGCGGAGAACGTCGACCTCTCCTGGCTGCCGCAGGTCCAAAGCCTGCTCGCCGACGTGTCGGCAGAGGTGCCCGGCACATTCCTCGAGGTGAAGCCGTGCTCGCTGGCGTGGCACTACCGGATGGCCGACGCCGACTACGGCGCCTGGCGCGCGCGCGAGCTGCACAGCCAGCTACAGCACAACCTCGCCAACATGACCGCGGAGATCGTGCACGGCCACCGCGTCATCGAGGTCCGCGCGGCCGGCGTGCACAAGGGCGGCTACGTCGCGCAGCACGCGTCGGGCTGCGACTGGATCCTGTGCGTCGGCGACGACCGCACCGACCTGGACATGTACGCGACGCTGCCGCCGACCGCCTACACGATGCACGTCGGGCAGAGCGCCGCAGGCGCACGCTTCACGATCCCGTCGCCCACCGAGGTGAGGAGCCTGCTGTCGTCGCTGCTCGAGGGCGCGCGCTGCAGCTGACGTCGGCACAGCCCCGCGAGGGCCGCGCTAGCGCAGGAACACGTCGTGCGCGTCGCTCGACGCGAACAGGGCGTTGCTCGCAGCACTGGAGATCGCGACCCCCTGGGATCGCAGGATGAAGCCGCCGACTCCGGGCGGCACGGTCACGTCGATGACGAGCCCGGAGACTGAGAGCGGCAGCGCGTAGTAGACGCCGTCGATCTGGTCCACGCGGATACCCGGCCAGCTCGGCGCGGGCGGCGCGGCCGGCGTGTGCACCTGGAAGAACAGCGCCCCGATGGCGCCCTGGAAGGCGCCGTTCGGTGACTCGAGCACGTGGCGCACGGTCTCGCCGGCCGACGCCTCTTCGAGGCAGTCCAGCGTCGGCGCCGCCAAGACGCCGCTGCGCAGCTGCAGGTCTTCGCCCGTGCCGGGCTCGCGGCAGCCGCGATCGACGTCGTCGATCGACAGCAGGTAGGCCACGAGGTCCTGTCGCTCGGCCGCGGTCATCAAGTGCGTCGGGCCGTGCTGGCCCGTCGGGTTGCGGGCGCCGACGACGTCCAGGAGCGTCGCAGCGGAGCCGTCGTGCAGGTAGGGCGCGCTCGCCCAGAGTCCTCGCAGCGTCGGGGTGTCGATCCCCGTCAGCACGCCGCCGCTCGCCTGGCCGGAGCCCGCGCCGAACGTGCCGACGTCGTGCAGCGCGCCGAACGCGCTGTCGGTGAAGCCCGGGCCGCTGTGGCACGACGCGCAGCCGGCCCCGCCGAACAGCGCCTTGCCGCGCGCGGCAGCCGCCGTCAACGAGCCGTCCGGGCGTCGGTGCGGGCTGACGCCGAAGCCCGCCAGCGAGCGCACGTAGGCGGCGAGCGCGTCGAGCTCGACGCTCAGGCCCGCCTTGGGTTGGCCCAGCGGATCGCTGACCGTGCCCGCCTGCCACTGCACCTGCGTCAGGAAGCCGCCGCCCCCGAACGTCGTGCGGATGTCGTGTTCGAAGACCTGGATCTCGTCGAAGTTGGCGGTCCAGTGCACGTTG
>JBERSB010000433.1:0-20540 GCA_041236755.1 Luminiphilus sp.
GCCTTCCTTGAGATGATGGAGGCCGCGTAAGCAAAGCCCGAGCTTCAGATGGGCGACAGCGTGATAGATGCCGAAGAGCCCGATTGGAAGGTCGTCAAAGCCAGAGCCCTCGACCTCTGCCAGCGCAGCAAGGACCTTCGGGTGCTAATCCTGTTGGCGCAAGCGGCGTTGCACACAGACGGGTTCCCGGCGACGGGGCAAGCGCTGGAAGCCGTGCAACGGGTGCTCTCCGACGCTTGGGATTCCGTCCACCCGCAGCTCGATCCGGATGACCAGGACCCGATGATGCGCGTGAACGCGATCGCCGCCCTGGCGGATCCCGCGGGCCTGATCAAGAGCCTGCGAGCGGTACCGCTGGTCAGTTCCAGGGTGGTGGGGCGCTTCGCGCTGCGCGACATCCATCGCGCGGAGTCCGGCGGTGGCGCGGAGGGCGGGCCGTCCGCCGATCTGATCTCGGCCGCGTTCATGGACGTCGACCTCGAGGAGCTCCAGAGCACAGAAGCGGCGCTGCGGGGCGCGAAGGACGCAGCGGCGGCGATCGACGCAGATTTGACCGAGCGCCTGGGCGGTCAGGCTCCGGACCTGCAGCCGTTGGTCGCCATGCTCGAGCAGTGCGCGGGCGAGGTTTTGTCGCGGCTGGCTTCGCGCGGCGCCGCCGTCGAGGTCGACGTCGAGCCGGGTGCGCCCGCCGCAGCGCCCACAGCCGCTGCGGCGCCGGCAGCAGCCGTCAACGGTCGCCAGGACGTCGTGCGCATGATCGATCTCATCTGCGATTACTACCGTCGGAGCGAACCCAGCAGCCCGGTCCCGGTGTTGCTGGGGCGCGCGCGCAAGCTCGTTGATATGAGTTTCCTCGATGTCGTCAGGGACCTTGTCCCCGGCGGCTTGGACGAGGCCGAGCGGTTCCGCGGAGAGGTCGAGGAACAAGAAGACTCGTGAGCCTCAGCGATCGTCCCCTGCTTCTCGGACTCGATGTGCGGCTGCGAACGCGCGTACGAGAGCCCCGGAGGCGTATTCACACACCTTCAACCTGACCATCCCTCTCACGCGAGGGTCACCCAAAGAGAAAGCCCATGGCCAAGAAGAGCAGTCAGAAGTTCATTTCCCGAAATCGCGCCCCGCGCGTGCAGATCGAGTACGACGTCGAGCTGTACGGCGCGGAGAAGAAGGTGCAGCTCCCCTTCGTAATGGGGGTCATGGCCGACCTGTCTGGATCGCCAAAGGAGGCGCTCCCCCAGGTCAGCGATCGTGAGATGCTCGAGATCGACGTCGACAACTTCGACGACCGGCTCAAGGCGATGAAGCCTCGCGTCGCCTTCCAGGTGCCGAACACGCTGTCGGGTGACGGAAACCTCAACGTCGAGCTGACCTTCGAGAGCATGGACGACTTCTCGCCTGCTGCGATCGCGCAGCGGGTGGATTCGCTCAAGAAGCTGCTCGATGCGCGCACGCAGCTCGACAACCTGAAGACCTACATCGACGGAAAGGACAAGGCGGAGGAGACCCTCCGCGCGGCGCTGTCCGACCCGGCGCTGCTCCAGGCGCTGGTCTCTGGCGGCGGCGCGGACGGCGGCGGCGCGGACGCTCCGAGCGGCGACGACGCTCCCTCTGGTGACACCCCCGCAGAATAAAGGAGAAGACCATGACCGATACCAGCGCAGGTGGCAGCCCGCAGCAGCCCTCGATGGAGGCCAGCGAGTTCTCGGCCCTCCTCCAGAAGCAGATCAAGCCGAAGTCGAAGGAGCAGGAAGACGCGGTCTCGCAGGCCGTGACGACCCTCGCCGAGAACGCCCTCGCGAACTCGAACCTCGTCTCATCCGACACGCTGAAGACGATCGACGGCCTCATCGCAGCGATCGACAAGAAGCTGACGGACCAGATCAATCAGATCCTGCACCACGACGACTTCCAGAAGCTGGAAGGCGCCTGGCGCGGCCTTCATCACCTCGTCAACAACACCGAGACGGACGAGATGCTGAAGATCCGCGTGATGAACATCAGCAAGAAGGATCTGGCCAAGACCCTCAAGAGCTACAAGGGCGCCCGCTGGGACCAGAGCCCGATCTTCAAGAAGCTCTACGAACAGGAATACGGCCAGCTCGGCGGTGAGCCCTACGGCTGCCTCGTCGGTGACTACCAGTTCGACCACTCGCCGCCCGACGTGGAGATGCTCGGCGAGATCGCGCAAGTCGCGGCCGCCTGCCACGCCCCGTTCCTCGCGGCCGCGTCGCCGGTCTCGATGGGCTTCGACTCCTGGCAGGAGCTCAGCAACCCCGCGGACCTCACCAAGATCTTCAGCACGCCCGAATACGCCCCATGGCGCTCGCTGCGCGAGTCCGAGGACGCGCGTTACCTGGGGCTGACGATGCCCCGCTTCCTGGCGCGGATCCCCTACGGCGCGAAGACCAACCCGGTCGACGAGTTCAACTTCGAGGAAGACGTGTCGGACGGTGGTCACAGCGGCTACACCTGGGCCAACTCGGCCTACGCGATGGCGGTGAACGTCAACCGCGCGTTCAAGGAGTACGGCTGGTGCACCCGGATCCGCGGCGTCGAATCCGGCGGGATCGTCGAAGGTCTGCCGTGCCACACGTTCCCGACGGACGACGGCGGCACGGAGATGAAGTGCCCGACCGAGATCGCGATCTCGGACCGGCGCGAGGCCGAGCTCGCGAAGAACGGCTTCATGCCGCTCGTGCACCGGAAGAACACCGACGTCGCGGCGTTCATCGGGGCCCAGTCCCTGCAGAAGCCCGCCGAGTACGACGACCCGGATGCCACGGCAAACGCCAGCCTCGCGGCACGGCTGCCCTACCTGTTCGCGAGCAACCGCTTCGCGCACTACCTGAAGTGCATCGTTCGGGACAAGGTCGGCTCCTTCAAGGAGCGCGATGACATGCAGCGGTGGCTGCAGGAGTGGATCCTGCAATACGTCGACGGCAACCCGGAGACTTCGACCGAAGAGACCAAGGCGCGCCTGCCGCTGGCTGCGGCCGAGGTGCAGGTCGAGGAGATCGAGGGTAGCCCGGGCTACTACGGGGCGCGGTTCTTCCTGCGTCCTCACTACCAGCTCGAGGGGCTCACGGTCTCCCTCCGGCTCGTCTCCAAGCTGCCATCCGCCAAGGGTGGCTAGCGATCCAGGGCGCGGGATCGGTCGCGCCATCCCCTCCCTCCCCCTTCGGAGCGGGCGTGCACGGGCTGCTGTTGCTCGCTGGCGCCTGCTCCGCTTCCCCCTTTCAGTTTCTCCAACCACTCAGCACGAGTTAGTCAAGAAGAGGTAATCCGATGGCAGTCGATATGTTTCTGAGTCTCGACAAGATCAAAGGCGAGAGCCAAGACAAGGCCCACAAGGATGAGATCGACATCCTCGCGTGGTCGTGGGGCATGTCGCAGAGCGGCACCATGCACGTCGGCGGCGGCGGTGGTGCGGGCAAGGCCAACTTCCAGGACATCTCGATTACCAAGTATGTGGACAAGGCCTCGACAGACTTGATGAAGTCGTGTGCCCTCGGCGATCACATCGAAAAGGGGACCCTCATCGTCCGCAAGGCGGGCAGCAAGCCGCTCGAGTACATCATCATCGAGCTCAAGGGAATCCTGGTCACCTCGGTCTCCACAGGCGGATCCGGCGGTGAAGACCGCCTGACCGAGAACGTCACGCTGAACTTCCGTGAGTTCAAAGTGAAGTACCAGCCGCAGAAGAGCGACGGCAGCAAGGACGGCGGTGTCCTGGAGCACGGCTTCAACATCGCCCAGAACACGGCGAGCTGATCGCCTGATCTCACGGTGCGGTTTCCGAGGCTCGACCGGGGTCCCTGGCTAGACCGGGGTCCCCTGGCCAGGCCGGGGCCGCGCCGAACCCCGGAGACGCCCCATGACCAACCCGAACCCGGAAGCGCTCATCCGTGCAGGGGAGCCCGCCGCAGCGCTCGAAGCGCTGCAGCAGTTGATCCGCAAGGAGCCTCAGGTCGCGAAGCATCGCGTCTTCCTTTTTCAGCTCCTGGTGACGACGGGTCAGTGGGAGCGGGCCAAGACCCAGCTCTCGGTCGTCCGTGAGTTGGACGCGGCGACGATCCCCATGGCCCAGACCTACAGCGAGGCGCTCCGGTGCGAGGTGCTGCGTGAGAAGGTCTTCGCCGGGTCGCGTTCACCGCTGCTGTTCGGCGAGCCTGCCGAGTGGGTGGCTCACGTGCTGCAGGCGCTGGTCCACTCCAGCGCGGGTCGGGTTGAGCAGGCCCAATCGCTGCGCGGCGCAGCGTTCGAGTCTGCAGATGCGACGCCCGGCACCCTGACCGTCGCCGGGCCGGACGGCGAGCAGGACGTGGACTTCGAGTGGTTGGCTGACGCCGACTCCCGGCTCGGTCCCGTCTTCGAAGCCGTCATCAACGGCAAGTACTACTGGGTCCCGTCATCGGCCGTCGCCGCAGTCACCATCGACGCACCAGAGGACCTCCGCGACGTGGTCTGGACGCCGGCGCAGTTCCGCTGGCGGAACGGCGGCGAGGCCGTGGCGCTGATCCCGACTCGTTACCCAGGGTCGGCAGCAGCGGAGGACCCGGCGTTCCAACTCGCACGAAAGACCGACTGGTCCGACGCGGGGCACGAGGAGTTCCGCGGCATCGGGCAGCGGGTCTTCGCGACCGACGCCGGCGACTTCGGAATTTGTGACGTGCGCCGGATCACCTACCAGGTTGCGGAATGACGACCTGCTGATGGCCGATCCCAAGTCCAGAGAGCGTCTCCAGCCGGCTCTGCTGGACCGACTGACCGACGACGAACCGGGCGAGCGTAACGAGCCTGCGGAGCGCAGGGTCTTCTCGCTGAAGCGCCTCAAGGCGAGCGTGGTTCGCGACCTCCAGTGGCTTTTCAACACCGGCGCGATGTTCAGCGGAGACGAAGCCGACGGACATCCGACTGTCGCTACGTCGGTGCTGAACTACGGCGTGCCCAGCTTCGCGGGCCTCTCGGCGTCCGGGCTCAAGATCCGCGATCTCGAGCACACGATCCGTGACTGCATCTGGGCGTTCGAGCCACGGCTGATGCGTGACTCGGTGCAGGTCAAGGCCGTGACCGCCGAGGAGATGGACCACCGCGCCGTGGTGTTCGAGATCAGCGCGAACCTCTGGTCGGAGCCGGTGCCCCTCGAGTTGTTCCTGCGCACAGAGGTCGACCTCGAGTCCGGACACGCGATCGTGCGCGACGCTGGCAGGGAGTCGACCTGATGGATCCGCGACATCTGCAGTTCTACAAGGACGAGCTCGAGTACTTGCGGGAGGCCGCCGCCGAGTTCGCCAAGGAGTACCCGAAGATCGCGCAGCGCCTCGACCTCCGCGGGACAGAGGTGCCGGACCCCTACGTGGAGCGGCTGCTGGAGGGCTTCGCGTTCGTGACGGCGCGCGTCCAGATGGAGCTGGACGCCCAGTTCCCCCGCTTCACCGCGGGCCTCCTCGAGAACCTGATGCCAGCCTATCTCGCGCCGGTTCCTTCGATGGGTGTCGTGCAGATCGAGCCGGATCACCGCGACCCGTCGCTCGCGGCGGGGGTCGTCGTGCCCCGGCACAGCGTGCTGCGGAGCGACTTGAAGCGAGGCGACGTCACCCCCTGCACCTTCCGGACGGCGCACGAGACGAAGCTCTGGCCGGTCAAGGTCGCGGCCGCGAGCTACATCGGCTCCCCTCGGGACCTGGAGACCTTCGACCTGCCGGCGGTGCCCGAGGTTGTCTCTGCGCTCCGGATGCAGCTCTCGTGCACAGGTGAGAAGCCGTTCGGAGAGCTGGGTAGCGACAGCTGCCCGTTCGACGCCCTCCCTTTCTTCCTGCGGGGGGCAGAGGACGTTCCGCTGCAGCTCTTCGAGGAGCTGCTCGCGGGTTCGGTCCGGGTCCTGGTCCGTGTGCTGGACTCGTCCGGAGCTGCAGGTGAGGTCTTCGAGCTGCCGCCGGAGAGTCTGCAGCCTATCGGCTTCGCGAGCGACGAGTCCCTGTTGCCCAACAACGATCGCGGCTTCGAAGGCCACCGGCTGCTGCTCGAGTACTTCGTGTTCCCCGAGCGGTTCCGTGGCGTCGAGCTCCGCGGACTCGAAGCTGTGGCTGCGCGCGCGGGCGCGGCGCGTGACCTCGAGGTCTTCGTCTTGCTCAACCGTCGGCGGGACGACCTCGAGAACATCGTCGACGCGTCTCGTTTCGCGTTGTTTTGTACGCCGGTTGTGAACCTCTTCGAGAAGCGCTGCGACCGTATCCACGTCGACGACCGCGCGGCCAACTACCACGTCGTGCCCGACAGGACGCGGCCGCGCGACTTCGAGGTGCACACGATCACCTCGGTCGTCGGTCATGACTCGAGTCACGCGGAGGAACAGCTCTTCCGCCCGATCTACGGCACGGCGGACACGGCTGTTCCCGGTTTCGACCAGCGCTACTACACAGCCGAGCGTCGGCAGCGGATCGAGTCAGCGACGGTCCGGGAGGACGAGCGGACCACTTACACGGGCGGCGAGGTGTTCCTGTCGATCGTCGACGCCGACCGGGCTCCGTACGACGACAAGCTCGTGCAGCTGTCCGTGAAGGCGCTCTGCTCGAACCGTGACCTGCCGCTGACGTCTCTGCATCGCAACGCGCACTACAAGTTGGACGCGAGCGGGCCGATCGTGGGCGTCCAGTTCCTGGTGGGGCCTTCGCGTCCGAGGCCTTCGATGGCGATCGGAGAGGCAGGCTGGCAGCTCGTCGACCACCTGAGCCTGAACCACGTCTCCCTGCTCGGCGTAGATCCAGAGAGCGGCGCGCAGATGCTCCGTCGGCTGGTGGCCCTGCATGCAGGCCTGCAGGAGTCGCACGTCAAGAAGCAGGCGGACGGCATCCGCGAGTTCGCGTGTGAGTCGGTCGTGCGACAGCTGCCGACGTCTGGCCCCCTCGCCTTCGGTCGCGGCCTCAGCCTGTCCCTGACCCTCGAAGAGCGCTTCTTCGAGGGCGGGAGCTGCTACCTGTTCGGGTGCGTGCTGGAGCGCTTCTTCGCGCGCTACGTCTCGCTCAACTCCTTCACAGAGACCTCGCTCTCGGTTCTCGAGCGGGGCCACGTCGCCAAATGGCCGCCACGGATAGGAAACCGTCAACTGCTCTGAGCCACCTGGAGCAGCTTGCGGGCGCCGCCGGCAAGTACAGCTTCTCGGCGGCCATGCGGATCGTCGAGTGTGCGTTCGCTGAGCGCCCTCGCCTGGGCGAATCCCAGCGGCCGTCGGAGGACGCGGTCCGGTTGGCGCAACAGGCGACGCTCGGCTTCTCCGGGATGCCGATCGAGCGGCTGGAGCGCGGTGGGCCTGCCGGGCGATACGGGACGCTCTCCGTGCGCTACCCGGGGCTCTTCGGTCCGAACGGCCCGCTGCCGCTCCACTTCACAGAGTATGTCGTCGACCGCGCCAAGCACGGCGGCGACCGCACGCTCCGAGACTTCATCAACGTCTTTCAGCATCGGCTGCTCTCGATGTACTGGAGGGCGATCTCTTCGGCGCAGCCAGTGGTCCAGCTCGACCGTCCGGAGGACGACCGGTTCGCGACCTACTACTCGAGCCTTGCGGGCTTACAGAGCTTGGAGAGCGACGCGTTGGATCCGAGGATCCCGCGCGCGCGCCGCCACTGGGTCAGCCACTTCGCGAGGCCGGTCCGCAACACCGAAGGGCTCGAAGCGATCCTCAGCGGATTCTTCGAAACGCCGGTTTGCGTCGAGGAGTTCGTCGGTGACTGGGTAGACCTCCCGTCGGCGGGCCTCGCGCTCGGTGGCGCCAACTCCCTGGGCTCGGACACCTTCCTCGGTGAGAGTTTCTGGGACTGCAGCCAGTCCATCCGCGTCGTCTTCACCTCGCTCGACTTGGAACACTACGAGCGCCTGCTGCCTTCCGGTGAGAGCTGGCCGCTCATCGAGCAGCTCATCTCCTCCTACATCGGCGCAGAGTTGGCGTGGGACGTGCGCTTCGTGCTGTCCCCCGGAGAGAGCCAGCAGCTGAAGCTCGACGGTTCGCGGCGACTCGGTTGGACCACGTGGCTGCAGGGCGCGGACGAGAACGAAGAGCGCCAAGAGCTTGTGCTGCGCCCTGACAGGCCCTTTCGTGATGCGAGTAACGACGGACAAGAACCATGACTGAAATCAGCCGCGCCGCCCTGTTCGGCAAACTCAACGCGATCTCCTACCGCTCGATCGAGGCGGCGACCGTCTTCTGCAAGATGCGCGGGAACCCGTTCGTCGAGATCGTGCACTGGATCCACCAGCTGCTGCAGCTGACGGACTCGGATCTGCACAGAGTCGTCAAGAACGCCAACATCAATCCCAGCACCCTCGCGAAGGACATCACCAGCGCGCTCGACAAGCTGCCGCGCGGGTCCAGCTCGATCTCCGACCTGTCGTCGCACGTCGAGCACGCGTGCGAGCGGGCCTGGGTCTACGGCTCCCTGATGTTCAACAGCGGGCAGATCCGTTCGGGCTACCTACTGCTCGGCATGGTGAAGACCCGCGAGCTGCGGAACCACCTCGTCGGGATCAGCAAGGAGTTCGAGAAGATCAGCGCCGACCAGTTCACGGACCGCTTCGACGAGTTCGTCGCCGGCTCACCCGAGGAGGCGATGGCCGCGACCAGCGGGTCCACGGGCCAAGCAGCACCGGGCGAGGCTTCGGGCGCGATGCCGCCGGCGCAGATGGGCAAAGAAGAGGCGCTCAAGCGCTTCACCGTCGACCTGACGGCGAAGGCGCGGAGCGGCGAGATGGACCCGATCGTCGGTCGTGATGACGAGATCCGGCAGTGCGTCGACATCCTGATGCGCCGTCGTCAGAACAACCCGATCCTCACGGGTGAAGCCGGCGTTGGCAAGACGGCCGTCGTCGAGGGATTTGCGCAGCGACTCGTCGCCGGCGACGTGCCGCCGTCGATGAGGGACGTGCGCCTGCTCTCTCTCGACGTGGGCCTGCTTCAGGCCGGCGCGAGCATGAAGGGTGAGTTCGAGGAGCGGTTGAAGCAGGTTATCGAGGAGGTCCAGTCGAGCGAGAAGCCGATCATCCTGTTCATCGACGAGGCGCACACGCTCGTCGGCGCCGGCGGCGCGGCGGGCACCGGCGACGCTGCCAACCTGCTCAAGCCGGCGTTGGCGCGCGGCACGCTGCGCACGGTCGCTGCGACGACCTGGGCGGAGTACAAGAAGCACATCGAGAAGGACCCAGCGCTGACGCGCCGCTTCCAGGTCGTCCAGGTGGACGAGCCGGACGAGGCGCGCGCGATCTTGATGATGCGCGGGGTGGCGTCGGCGCAGGAGAAGCACCACCGAGTCCAGGTGCTCGACGAGGCCCTCGAAGCGGCCGTCCGGCTCTCGCACCGCTACATCCCCGCGCGGCAGTTGCCCGACAAGTCGGTGAGTCTGCTGGACACAGCGTGTGCGCGGGTGGCGATCAGCCAGCACGCGACCCCGCCAGAGCTGGACGACTGCAGGCGCCGCATCCAAGCGCTCGAGACCGAGTTGGAGATCATCGGCCGTGAGGCCGCCGTCGGGATCGACGTCGGCGAGCGTCGCGTGGTCGCAGAAGAGAGCCTCGGAGAAGAGAATGCGCGGCGCGAGGTTCTGGAGAAGCGCTGGGCCGACGAGAAAGCTCTGGTCGACCAGATCCTGGAGCTGCGGGGCAAGCTGCGAAGCGGCGCAGCAGAGGTCGAGGGCACCGGCAGTGGCTTGGAGCAGTCGGCTTCGGAGGCTGCCGCGGACGACGCGGAGTCTCAGGAGGAGCGACCGCTGTCTGAGCAGGATCGAAAGGCTGCCCTCGCCGACCTCACCCGCCTCCAGGGCGAGCTCGCCGAGCTGCAAGGCGAGGCGCCGCTGATCCTGCCGTCAGTGGATTCGCAGGCGGTCGCGTCGGTGGTCGCAGACTGGACCGGAATCCCGGTGGGTCGCATGGTCAAGGACGAGCTACGGACGGTGCTGGAGCTCAGTGGGACCCTCGCGAAGCGGGTCGTCGGGCAGGACCACGCCATGGAGATGATCTCCAAGCGGATCCAGACGAGCCGCGCCGGGTTGGACAACCCCAACAAGCCGATCGGCGTCTTCATGCTCGCGGGTCCGTCTGGCGTCGGTAAGACCGAGACCGCGCTGACCATCGCCGAGACGCTCTACGGCGGCGAGCAGAACATCGTCACGATCAACATGAGCGAGTTCCAGGAGGCGCACACCGTCTCCACGCTGAAGGGCGCGCCTCCTGGATACGTGGGCTACGGCGAGGGAGGCATCCTCACCGAGGCAGTGCGCCGCAAGCCCTACAGCGTCGTGCTGCTGGACGAGGTTGAGAAGGCGCACAGCGACGTGCACGAGATCTTCTTCCAGGTGTTCGACAAGGGCGTCATGGAGGACGGCGAGGGGCGGATGATCGACTTCAAGAACACGATCATCCTGCTGACCACCAACGTGGGCAGCGACCTGATCATGAACATGTGCAAGGACCCGGAGCTCCTGCCGGACCCCGAGGGCATCGCCAAGGCCCTTCGTGACCCGTTGCTGAAGGTCTTCCCGGCGGCGTTGCTGGGCCGGATCGTCACGATCCCCTACTACCCGCTCAGCGAGTCGATGATCCGCATGATCTCGACGCTGCAGCTCGACCGGATCAAGAAGCGCGTCGAGGGCAGCTACAAGGTGCCGTTCACCTACTCGGAGGACGTGCTCTCGACTATCGTCGCGCGCTGTAACGAGCTGGAGAGCGGCGGCCGCATGATCGATGCGATCCTCACCAACACGGTCCTGCCGTCGATGAGCCGCGAGATCCTGACGCGAACCCTGGAGGGGCGCGACGTCGAGAAGGTCGCCGTCGCGGTGGCCGACGGCGAGTTCACCTACTCGTTCGAGTAGCTCTGGGCGGCGCCGCGCCCGCGCCGCGGGCGCGCGCGCCGGGTCACGGCATCACCGTGACCTTCATCTGGCTCGGCGCGATCTGCACGCCGGCGGGCATGTTGGCGTTGGCGCCGCCGTTCATGCCGATCATCGAGGTCAGGTGGACCGCCGGCGCGCCCTCGATCTTCACCTTCGTGCTGCCCTTCTTGTAGAGCGCCGGGCCCTTGAACTTGCTCGAGACGACGCCGCCGCCCGCCGTGCCGGCCTCGTCACCGCTCGACATGCTGATCTCGGTCTTGGTGGTGCACATGTTCTTGTTGCACACCTTGACCTTCTTGCTCGTGGTGCTGCCCTTCGCCTGGTTGGCCATGGCGATGTTGGGGTAGGGGATGGGAATGGGGCCTGCAGGCGTCGGCGTCTTGCAGACATCTGGGAAGCCGAGGCACTGGCCGCCGGCGTTGGTGGTCGCGGGGAACATCTCGTACTCCTAGCCCAGGTGGATCTTCTCGCCGTCGATCTGCACGTCCCGCTGCGCCTGCCGCACGATCCGGCCGGCGCGGACGCGGTCCGTCTCCTCGACGCGGACCTCACGACGCTTGCTGCGCAACCTCGCGACGCCTGTCACCTGACTCCAGAGCTCCTTGCAGCGCTGCTGGACGGACCCGAGGACCGCGTCCCACTTGTCGGCGACAAAGCGAATGGTCGACGTCCGCACCTCTACCCCGTGCTTCGCCTGCAGGCCGATTCGTCCCTTGGGGGCCGCGATGTCCAGGTCGCCGGCCGCGCGAAGCGTCGTAGTCCCGGCCCCTTCGAGCACGCCGATCACGTAGAACATCTCGTCCTGTCCGATGACCAGCAGGGTGTCGCCGACCTCGGCGGCATATGAGTAGGGCATCGCAGGCGTGGCCCAAGCCTTTCGGCCAGGCATCGCCACCAAGACGCGAGCGCCGGCGGTCTCCAGCACGCGCGCGGGCCCCAGGAATGTCGTCTGGCTGACTGTGTTCATCATGGTGTCTCACCCGCGCCCGGCGGGTCCTCCGGTGGTGGTTCGAATTGCTCGGCTTCAGCGCGCGCGTTGTCGGTCCGGCGGGCCCCGCTCATGCGGGCCCCGCTCCAGACGGTCTCCGAGTCTTGGATCGCGTGCAGGTTGCTGTGCGTGAAGTCCGCGGAACGGAAGCTGACCCGGTCGAGGACCGAGTTCGAGAGGTCGCTGTACTGGAACCTGGCGCCGTCGAATTGCGCGGCCTTGGCCCTGGCGTCCTCGAAGACGCACTCGGAGAAGTCGGCGCCCTTGCCGCTCGCTCGTTCGATCGAGGCGCCGGCGAAGCTGCTCTTCTGAAAGTTGCCTGCGTCCAGGGTTACGTCCACGAGCGTCGCTGCCGAGAGGTCCGTCGTGACGGCGTCCGCGCCGGTGAGGTCGACCTCTGTCAGGTGCGCCTCAGCGAGGGCGCAGCCGCTGAGCTTGGCGTCGCGGAGGACCACGCGCGTCCACGTCGCCCCGCTGAAGTCCGAGTCGGTCAGGTTGCAGCCCCTGAGATCGACCCCTTCCATATGCACGGCGGTCATGTCGCAGGCGACGAAGTCGGTGTTGCCGAAGGTCGCCTGCGCGAGGTCGACGCCCTCGAAGTGGGTGAGGTGGAACTTCGCGCCCCGGAAGTCTGTGCCCGTGAGGGTGGCATCGCCCAGCTGCGTCGCGAAGACCTTTGCGCCTCGGAACGACGCACCGGAGAGGTCGCTGTCTGCGAAGTCCAGGCCCTTCAGCGAGGCGTCCTCGAAGCCGGCGCGCTGCAGGTCGCACGACTCGAACGTCACGTGATCGAGAGTCGCGCCCTCGAAGCGGGCTTCGCCCATCCGGCAGGAGACGTAGGCAGAGGTCGGCAGTGTACGCCCGCGGAAGTCGGCCTCGCGGAGGTCTAGCTCCACGAAGGTCGTTTCGGCGCCCGCCAGCGCTATGCGCGACGGCGCGTTGTGTAACGGCCCCAAAAACGCGCCGTCGAGCGTCACCTCGGTGAGGTCCACGCCCTCGACGTCCGCGTCCCTGACGGTCGCGCCGGTCAAGTCGGCTGCGCGCATCCGTGCTCGCGCGAGCCGCGTGTCCCAGAGGCTCGCGCCGATCAGTGAGCACTCCTCGAGCAACGCGTCCGCGAGGTCTGTCTCGTGGCATTCGGCTTCGAACAGGTCCGCGCCGCGTAGGTCGACGCCGGCCATCACAGCTCGGCTCAGGGTGACCTTCTTCAGCTCACGGTTCGAGAGGTCTACCGCGCGGAGGTCGGATTCGACGAGGCGGAGTTCGTCGGCGCTCTGCGGGAACTTCGCCGCGCGCAGGTCGCAGCGGGTGATGGCCGCTCGATTGAGGAGGGCATCGGTCAGGTCGATGTCGCCGAGGTCGCAGAGGTCGAGGATCGCCCCCTCCAGCGTCGCGGCGCGCGCGTCAGCCGAAGGAAGACGCGTATCGACGACGCTCGCGTCCTTCATGACGGCGCCTGCGAGCTGGAGGTTGGCGAGCTCACAGTCGGCGATCGTGGCGCCCGTCAGTTCGGCTTGCTCGATCCTCAGGCCGGTGCCGCTGCATTGGATCCACGACGCGCCGTGCGCAATACAGGCCCGCAGGTCGGCGCGTTCTACGTCGCACTGGATCCAGCTCGAGTCGGAGAGGTCGCAGCGCTCGAGACCGGCTGCCTGCAGGTCACAGGTGCTCAGCATCGCCCGAGACAAGTCGCTGTCGGTCGCCCTGATCCCTCGCAGCGAGCAGTCTTCGAAGATCGTCCCGACGAGCCGACACCGTAGCAACGCTGCACCGTCGAGCGTGACGCGTCGTAGCACGGCGCCGCTCATGTCTACGTTTTCCAGGTGGAGCGATCTCAGCTCGGCGTCCTCCACGAGGGTAGACGCGACGGAGCGGCCCGAGGCGAGGCGCTCCTTCAGCTCTTCGACGCTCAACGGCGTGATCACCTGTGCCCCTCCAGCCGGGTGCCGTTGAGGTTTGCACCTTCGAGGTTGGTGGCCTCGGTCTTGGCCTGCCAGAGGCCTGAGGCGTAGAGGTTGGCCGCTCGCGCGTCTGCCGCCGAGAGGTCGACGCGCTCCATCGAACAGTAGAGGAGATTCGCTTGGAGCATCCTGGCGCCGCGCAGGTCGGCGTCGTCTAGCACGGCTCGGGCGAGGTCAGCGCGGCTCAGCTCAGCACGGCAGATCGAGGCCTCCGTGAGCAGCGCCCGGCGGAGCTTCGTGTAGCCGAGGTCTGCGTCGTCCAAGATGGCGCCGGTGAAGTTGCTCTCGTCTAGCCGTGCGCGCCTGAAGACTGCCCCGGAGAAGTCGCAGTCGTCGCCCGCGTGGAGCTTCGACATGTCCGCGTCGCTGCAGTCGATGCGGTCTGCCTTGGCGTCGCCGAAGCGTGCGGCGACGAGCTTGGCAGATCGGAAGGTCGCGCCGGTCAGCGTCGACCCGCCGAAGTCTGCCTTCGGGAGATCGGCGCCGTCGAAGTTGCACCCCGACAGCGCGCAATCTGCGAAGCTGGTTCCGACACCGCGCGTCGCCGTGAAGTCGAGGCCGTCGAGCGCGAGCTCGTCGAACGTGGTGTGATCGATCGACGCGCCGCGGAAGGTCGCGCCCTCGATCGTGCTGCCGCTGAAGTCCGCCCCGTCCAGGTCTGCGCCTGCGAACGTCGCGCGGGTCAGGTCGGCCTCGCCGAGCACTGCGCGTGGCATCCTGGCGCCGGAGAAGTCGACCTCGCGCAGGTCGAGGCCGCGTAGGTCCGCGTCTTGGAGACTGGCTCCCTCGGCGAGCGCTGCGACTACTCGCTCGCGGGTCCAGGCGTCGGGTTCGGACTCCGTCGCGGGCGCTCCCTCCTCCGGTGGCGGAGCCGGAATCGGCGCGGCTTGCTCGTCTGGCGGCGCGAAGTCCGGGGACGTCGCCTTGAGCTGAGCGATGGCCGCGGCGATCTCGGCTTGCGCGGTGGCCAGATCGCGCGGGGTACCCTGGCCGAGCACGTCGGCGTCGAGCCCTTGCTGGAGCATCCACTGGCGCTGGGCTGCGAGCTCCGCTTCGGCTTCTGCGTCGAGCTTCGCGATCTCGGCGTCGAGGGCCGTCGCGCGCGCGCTCGCAGCGGCAGCCTCCGCATCCAGCTGGGCGAGTCTCGATGCCAGCTCCTCGTCGCCCTCCGCAGCGTCGACGTCAGCGGCCGCAGTCGCGTCGCGGAGGGCCATGTAGTGGTCCAGTGGTTGCTCCGTGCCGATCGGTTCGAGCAGCGCGAAGACCTGCTCGAGCTCCTTGAGGCGCAGACTCGCAGCGGGCGTTCGGCCGCGCCATACGAGCACGATTCGTTCTCGTTCGAGGTCCGCGAACATCGTGTCGAGCACGAGGTCTACGGGACGCGTGTTGCCGTCTGCGAAGGTCGCGAAGCACCGCGCCTGCAGCCCTGGCAGTCGCGCTTCGATCTCGGGGCGTGTGGGGTGGAGATTGCGGAACGCGAGCTCTTCGTCGCCGCGGAGGTATCCCGCGACCTGTTGGTCCTCGGGGGCGCTCGAGAAGTGGCTCCACTCGAGGTCCTCAGGGTACCACGGCCATCGTGTCTCGAGGTAGTCGCCGCGGTAGGTGCCCATGCGCGACTTGCGCGGTTCCCAGCTGCTCGCGACGGGCCCTAAGGCCGCTGGCTCTGCCTGGTCCTTTGGGGAGCGGAGCAGCCGATTCGGCCACTCGACGTTCGGCATCGCGTCGCCGGCGCGGCCTACTCCGACCGGGTTGCGAGAATCGCCATCCCCGCCGAACGCCCGCTCCCAGGTCAGCGGCAGCTCGGTGAAAGGCTCTGGTTCACCCGGACTGGCGCCCAGCAGACCGCGCTTCCAACGACGATCGCCGACGGCCAGCAACTCCTTCTCCATGCCGCCGACACGGAATCCGACGGGCAGGTAGCGGACCGGCTCGGCGCCGGGAGCGCATGCGCGAGCACGCACCAACAAGTCTGCGTTGGGCTTGTACGGCACGAAGTCGCTCGCATAGGCGAGGCTGCCCGTACCTTCGTCGGCCTCGACGTCACCGCTCACGAGGTCACCGCCTTCTTGGAGGAGGTCCAGCGTGCCCTCTCCGAGCGCGAACGTCGCCTTGACGACGAAGACAGCCGAGAGTTCGTTCGGGATGAGCTGCGTGCAGAACCAGCCCAGCTCGAGCCCTTGTTGTCGGCGGACTCGCATGCGCTACTTCTTCACGTCGAGGTTGCCGTCGTTCACGCTGAACTTGGATGCAGCGAGGAGCGCCGCGCCGACGATTGCGTGCTTGGCCTTATTTGCCTTCAGCTCGTAGCTCTTCTTGACGTCCTGCTTCAGCATCTCGACGCCGATCTTGTAATCGGTGGCCTTGACCTCGAGCGCCTTCTCGACGTCCTGCTTCAGCATCTTGGCCCCTATCAGGTAGTCGTTTGCCTTCTGCTTGATGGTCTTCTCGACCTCGGTGTAGGTCTCTTGCGCTTTCTTGGTGTAGTGACCCTGGATGGTCTTTTTGGCCTCCTTGTAGGTCTCGACGATGCTCGTTCCGTCCTTGTGGGTCGGGCCCTCGACCGTCTCGTTCTTACCGCCGATGAGCTTCTTGACCTCGAGGCCGACGACCGTCTCTTTCTTCGTGCCTCCGATGAACTTGGAAGTCAGGCCCGCGATCGTCTCGTGGAAGGCCCCCAGCTTCTGCTGAGCGACATCGGCGCCGACCTTGGTCTTCATGTTGCCGATGATGTTCTCCACGACGTCTTTCATGATTGTCTTGGACTCACCTCCTTGGATCTCGGTCGACCGGTCGCCGCTGATCTCCGTCAACCAGTCGCCGCCGAAGACGTTCCGGTGGTCGCTCAGGCTCTTCAACTCGATGCTCCTTCCGAGCCAGATTTCCGACTCGTGGTTCGGGCAGTAGAGCCGGATCTGCTGGGATCCGTCGGTGCCGTCCATCATCAGCTCGTTGCTGCCGTGGTCGCGGATGATGCTCTTGTGCTTGTTCGCTGGCAGGCTGAGCGGAGGCATGGACTCTTTGTTGTAGACCCGGCCGGTGATCAGCGGTTGGTCCGGGTCGCCGTCCACGAACTCGACGATCACCTCTTGGCCTACGTGCGGTAGGAACATGCCGCCCCACTGGTTACCCGCCCAGTTCTGGGAGACTCGGGTCCAGAACGAGACAAGCTCTCGGCTGTTGCTCCCCCCCCCATTGGAAGTCGACCTTGACGCGCCCGTATTCGTCGGTCTCCTCGCTGACCGTCGCAAGCTGCGGCCCGGCGACCCTCGGCTTGGCGTGGCGGATCTGCGGGCGGTACGGCGTCTCGGCGTCGATCGCGGTGAACGTCGTGGTGAAGTCGCACCAGACGGTGTAGTCGTCCCCTGCATCATGCGGCGGCGGCGGCGCCTCCAGGTGATGTGTCGCCGCGACGACGAGGTACTCCTTGCACTGGTCCGCGCGTGGGTGACGCTCCAGCGTGAACAACATGCCGCTGCCGAGCATCAGGTCTCGCGTGGTTCCCTGATACTCCTCTGCGGTGGCGTCGATGGCCTCCATCCTGACGCGTGAGAGCTCGTCCAGGAACGGCTCCCGGATCTCGTCCACCGCCTCGAAGTCTGCAATGGCGAGGTCCTCCGCGCCCTTGACCTTGAAGCGCGTCTTGTCGTCGGCGAAGACGCCTTTTCGCGTCAGGTTCTCGCTGCCTGCAATGTTGTAGCTGCTGCTACGCAATCGCGTCGCCGCCTCCCACGACTCGACCAGGTAAGTCTGCGATGGCTTGGCGTTGCCGTCGACGTAATCGACGAACTCGATGGCGCCGCGGTCGTCGTGGTCCCCGACATTCGCGGCGACGTGCATGGTGTGCTTTTTCTCGGAGTGCTCGAAGAAGTAGTAGAGCCCGTGCCGCTCCATCATCCTGCTCACGAAGTGGAGGTCTGTCTCGCGGTACTGCACACAGTGGTCGAACCGGACCTTGGACACAGCGACCTTGCCGATCTCGACTTTGCCATCGAGCAAGCATTCTTGGACGATCTCGTGGACCGACTTGTTCTCGAAAGAGCGGCATCCTGTGGACTGTCCTAGCGTCCAAAGTGTTGGACGAACGACGGCGCGGTAGTAGCAGATGCTGTTGAGTTGCATCAGCGCGGCCATCTCACAGACGACGCCGTGGAAGTAGCGCGTGTTCTCCGAGTCCTGAACCTTGACGGTCAGAGGCTGGCCGACGACGGTCGCGAGGTCCAGATCAGGGAGCAAGGACCAGAGGTTCAGCGAGAACTCGAACAACTCTCCGAGCGACTCGGTGATCGTGCCGCTCTGCAGGAAGAGGGCGTTGTCTGCGGCGGCGCAGAGAATGGAGACCTCTCTCGTATCGGCTTGTGGGCTCATGTGTGTGTGCTCCGTCGGGCGGCTGCTGACGTCTTGGCGGCGCGATCGACGCAGCCTCCCGAGTATGATGACCCAAGGCGCTCCTCGCGCCAGCGCTGCTGCAGCAAGAAAGCGACTGCCTGAGAGCTCCTGCCGACTCCGGATGGCGGCGGCTCAGAGGGCGCTCGAAGGAGATGACGCGGCGCTCGGGCGGGCCCGCCTGCGGCGCGCTGGTAGGCTTCCCGCTGCTGCGACCGGGGCAGGTTGGGTGTGGTCTGTGGAGGCTCCGCACGTCGGAGCGATCGACGGGCGCGCCGCGATGTCCCGGGGCCGCCTAGAGCCCCCGCAGCCACTCCGGCCGCAGCGCGACCTCGCCGGCGAGCGCCGCGTCGATCGCCTGGACGATGCCGTCGCGGTCGCGCGGCAGGCGGCCTGCGACCGGCAGGCGGTTGGAGGCGTGGTTGGTGCGGAAGATCGCGTCGGTCGGCGACGCCTCGGCGACCAGCGTGCGCAGCTCGCGCAGCGTCGTCGGGATGTCCGGCAGCTCGAACAGGCCCTTCTCCTCGGCGCGCGCGATCGGCGTGCCGGGCACCACGGTGAGCGTGAGCGCCGAGAGGAAGCGCGGGTCCATCGCGGTCGCCAGCTCCGCGGAGCCTCTGGCGTGCTGCTCGCTGCGCTCCGTGCCGCCTGCACCCAGCAGGAAGATCACCGACAGCTTCATCCCCGCTGTGTGCGCGCGCTGCGCCGCCTCGACGTGCTCGGCCGCGGTGCTGCCCTTGGCGATGCGCTTGAGGGTCTGGTCGTCGCCGCTCTCGGGGCCGACGTAGAGCAGCTCTAGGCCGAGCTCCTTCAGCTCACGCAGCTCGGCCTCGGACTTGGCGAGCACGTTGCTCGCCATCGCGTAGCACGACACGCGCCGCAGCGCCGGAAACGCGTCGCGGCATGCACCGAGGATGGCGCGCCAGTGCGCCATGTCGAGGATCAGCGCGTCGCCGTCGGCGACGAACACCTTTTGCACCCGGTCGCCGAGGGCCTCGCCCGCGGCCGCGACGTCCTCGAGGGTCTCGTCGCGCGAGCGCACCGAGAACTGCTTGTCCCGGTACATGTCGCAGTAGGTGCACTTGTTCCAGCTGCACCCGATCGTCGCCTGCAGGATGTAGGAGTCGGCTTCGCTCGGCGGTCGGTAGATCTTGCCCTGGTAGCGCATCGCCCTGCCAGCCTAGCGCGGGCGCGTGCGCAGCGCAGGAACGGGCAGGAACTGCGTGCCGCTGGGGCTATGTTGCTCCGCCATGAGGCATGTTCTCGTGGCGGCGCTCGGCGCCGGAGTTCTCCTGGCGCAGGACCCCGACGGCGTCTCGTCGGGCACCCTGGCGGCGCTCAAGTTCCGCGGCATCGGCCCGGCGATGTGCTCGGGCCGCATCGTCGACGTCGCGGTCGATCCCGAGGTGCCCTCGCGGTGGTTCGTCGCGGCGGCGTCCGGCGGGGTTTGGCGCACGACCAACAACGGCACGACGTTCGAGCCGGTCTTCGACGGCGAGGGCTCGTATTCGATCGGCTGCGTCACGCTCGATCCGAGCAACCGGCACACGGTCTGGGTCGGTTCGGGCGAGAACAACAGCCAGCGCAGCGTGTCCTGGGGCGACGGCGTCTACCGCTCGCGCGACGGCGGCCAGAGCTGGGAGAACGTCGGCCTCGAGAACAGCCAGCACATCGGCCGGATCGCGGTGGACCCCCGCGACTCGGACGTCGTCTGGGTCGCAGCGCAGGGTCCGCTGTGGAACGCCGGCGGCGACCGCGGCGTCTACAAGACCACCGACGGCGGCCAGAGCTGGAAGCAGGTCCTCGCGATCAGCCCGGACACCGGCGCCAACGAGGTGCACTTGGACCCGCGGAACCCGGACGTCGCGTACGCGAGCGCGTACCAGCGGCGGCGCCACGTGTGGACGCTCATCGACGGCGGCCCCGAGTCGACGATCTACAAGACCACCGACGGCGGCGCGACCTGGCGCAAGATCGACAAGGGGCTGCCCGGCGTCGACAAGGGGCGCATCGGCATGGCGATCTCGCCGGCCGATCCGGACGTGCTCTACGCGATCGTCGAGGCGCAGCGCGGCGAGGGCGGCACGTTCCGCTCGACGGACCGCGGCGAAAGCTGGACGAAGATGAGCGACAAGGTCTCGAGCAGCCCGCAATACTACAACGAGCTGGTCTGCGACCCGCACGACGTCGACACGGTCTACTGCCTGGACACCTACACGTCGCGGTCTCGCGACGGGGGCAAGACCTTCGAGCGCGTCGGCAACCGCCACCGCCACGTCGACGACCACGCCCTGTGGATCGATCCGCGCCACGCGTGCCACCTGG
>JBERSB010000434.1:0-3906 GCA_041236755.1 Luminiphilus sp.
CCGAGGCGGAGGTCGGTCGCCCCGCGCAGCAGCAGCTCGCCGGTCGTGCTCTGGTGCAGTGACCACTCGACCGGCGGCGTCCCGGCGGCAGGCGCGGCGATCGAAGGCGCTGCGTCGGCGTCGTCACCGGCTGCCGCGGCCGCGTCGCCGCTCGTCGCGCGGTCCGCCGCCGGCCGCGCGGCCATCAGCACCTCGCGCAGGTGTTCGGCGTCGCCGCGCGACAGCGCGTCGAGCCGGGCCTCGACGCCGCGGCCCGACGCGGTCTCGACCATCACGACCGAGAGCCCCAGCGCGCGGCGCAGCAGCGTCGACTCGAAGCCCAGGTCCTGGATCCGGTCCAGCGGGATGCGCCGCTCCTGGCGGTGGAGCAGGCCCTCGCGGATGCGCAGCTCCTCGTCGGTGAGCGTGTACTCGAGCGTCAGGTAGCGCGCGACCGCGTAGCCGAGCTGCAGCACGAACAGCCCGAGCGCTGCGACCAGGAACCACCGCTCGACGACGACGCCGAGCAGCACCGGAACGACGGCCTGCCGCAGCGCGTCGAGCAGCCGCAGCAGCAGCACGGCGGGGTGGAGGTGGCCGCGGGCGAGCACCACGGGCTCGGGAGTGCGCGCGGGGTCCTGGGGCGTCGCGGCCGGTGCCGGCGGGGGCGACGGCTCGCGCGGCAGTTCGGGCGGCTCAGAGGCGTCCGTCACCGCGCATCTGCACGATGCGATCGCGCAGCTCCTGGGCGAGCCGGACGGGGAGGCCCGGGACGCGGAAGGCCGAGCCTTCGTTGCCTGCCGTGAACACGACCAGGGTCGCGAGGCCGAACGCGCGCTCGATCGGGCCGCGCGACAGGTCGACGTGCTGCATGCGGCGCACCGGGACCGCCCGCTCCTCGAGGAACAGGATGCCGTAGCGCATCAGCAGCAGGTCGCCGACGAAGCCGTAGCGCCAGCGCGCGTAGTTGAGCGGCGGCACCAGCACCGCCATGGCGAGCAGCGCGCAGCAGGCGCCGAGCAGCACGTATTCCCAGGTCGGCGACCAGCCCTTCCAGTGCTCGGCGAGCCACGGCCGCCCCAGGAACCACGCGAGCGAGGCGAGCACGATCGACGTCAGGCCGTCGCCCAGGATCCAGTAGGGGACCACGCGGCGCGCGAGGCGGCTGGGCGGGTGCATGGGGGCGGTGCTGGACATGCGGGCGGGTGTCCCTTGTAGGCCCCGGCCTGACGATCGCCAGGGCAGACACGGCGAATCGCGGGCCGTGCGCAGCAGGGCCGCAGCAGCGGTCGCCGCGCTCCCTTCGCGCCGTAACAATAGGAGCTAGTCCTTGGATCGCTCCGCTCCTGCTCTGTAGTGAGCACACCGGCGTCCGACGCCGGCACGCACCATGAACGTCCTCACGTCGTCCTTGCCCCTGCTGTCGCTGGCGCTCGCGGTCGCGGCGCAGGGCGACCTCGAACGCGACCTCGACGCGATGCTCCGCGAGAAGCTCGCAGCCGACCGTATCCCCGGCATCTCGTGCGCCGTCGTCGTCGGCCGCGAGCTGCGCTACGCGCGCGGCTTCGGCTTCAGCGACCTCGAGAACGAGGTCGCCGCGACGCCCGACACGGTCTACCGGCTCGCCTCGATCTCCAAGCCGGTGACCGCCGTGCTCGCGCTGCAGCTGGCCGAGCAGGGCCGCCTCGACCTCGACGCCGACGTGCGCGAGGTCGTGCCCGGGTGGCCGCAGAAGCGCTGGCCCGTGACCACGCGCCAGCTGCTCGGACACCTCGGCGGCGTCCGCCACTACCGCGGCGAGCCGGAGAGCACGCAGCGCTACGCCGACCAGCGCGCGTCGCTCGGTCGGTTCGCCCGTGCGCCGCTGCTGCACGAGCCGGGCACGCGCTACCGCTACACGACCTACGGGTTCAACCTCGTCGCAGCGGCCGTCGAGGCCGTGCACGAGCGACCGTTCGCCGAGGTCGTCAAGGAGCACATCGCTGCGCCTGCGGGCGCGGCCTCGCTGCAGGACGACGACCAGCGCCGGGTCATCCCGCACCGCGCGCAGGGCTACGTCGTCCGGGGCGCCGAGCTGCAGAACAGCCAGCTCATGGACAGCAGCTACAAGCTCGGCGGCGGCGGGCTGTGCAGCTCTGCTGTAGACCTCGCGCGGTTCGCAGGCGCGCTGATGGGCGGCGCGCTGCTGAAAGAAGAGACGCTGGCGCTGATGTGGACCTCGCAGCGGACCGCCGACGGCGAAGAGACCGGCTACGGCATGGGCTTCTCCGTCAAGCAGCTCGAGGGCGAGCTGGAGGTGGGGCACAGCGGCGCGCAGGCGCGGGTGAGCACGATGATGCTGATGCTGCCGGGCAAGCAGATCGGCGTCGTGGTCATGTGCAACCTCGAGCAGGTCAAGCTCGCGGGCGTGGCGCGCCGCGCGCTCCGCCGGGTCCGTGACGAGGTTGGCAAGTGAGCCGCGCGCTGTTCTCGGTCTGCGGCAATTCGCAGAAGCTCGACGGGGGCTCGATGTTCGGCAACGCGCCGCGGGCGCTGTGGCAGCGGTGGGCGCCGCCCGACGAAGAGAACCGCATCGACCTCGCGTGCCGCTGTCTCGTCGTGCGCGAGGACGACCGCGTGCTGCTGTTCGAGGCCGGCATCGGCGCGTTCTTCCCGCCGGCCCTGCGCGAGCGCTACGGCGTGCAGGAGGACACGCACGTGCTGCTCGACAACCTCGCGGCGGTCGGGATCGCGCCCGAGGACGTCGACGTAGTGGTGCTCTCGCACCTGCACTTCGACCACGCAGGCGGCGTGCTCTCCGCGCACGAGGCGGGCGAGGCGCCGCGGCTGGTGTTCGACCGCGCCAGCTACGTGGTCGGCGCAGCGGCGTGGGAGCGCGCGCGCGCGCCGCACCCGCGCGACCGCGCCAGCTTCATCCCCGAGCTGCCGGACCTGCTCGAGGCGACGGGCCGGCTCGAGGTGGTCGAGGGCGAGCGGAGCGAGGTCCTGGGTGACGGCTACCGTCTGCACCGCAGCGACGGCCACACGCCCGGGATGCTGCTGGCCGAGGTGGCGACCGACGATGGCCCGCTCTTGTTCTGCGCCGACCTGATCCCCGGCGTGCCGTGGGTGCGCCGCGCGATCACGATGGGCTACGACCGCTACCCCGAACGGCTGATCGACGAGAAGGCCGCGCTGCTCGACGACCTGGAGGCGCGCTCAGGCCGGCTGTTCTTCACGCACGATCCGGCGGTGGCGGCGTGCCGGCTGAGCCGGGACGAGCGCGGCCACATTGTCGCGCGCGATCTCCAGCCCGCGCTCGGCGGCTGAGCACGCGTCGTCGCGCTTGTTTCCGGCAGCGCGGCTGGATTGCATGGGCCGATCATGATCCGACGACTCCACGTGGCGCTGTCTGCGCTGGTCCTCCTGGTCGCCTGCGGCGGCGGCAGCCCGATGGCGGGCAACTGGTCCGAGGTCCGCGACGGCGACGAGCCGGGCATGACCCTTACGTTCGACGGCTACAGCGACAAGATGAGCGTGCACGGCCGTCCGCAGGAGGACGGCACGCACACCCACCCCAAGGCGACCTACACGTTCGACGCCGCGACGGGCGCGCTGACCGTGACCGGCCGCATCCTCGACGGGGACAAGGCGGAGTCATGGACCGGTCGGCTCGCTGACAACGGCTTCGAGCTCAAGGGCGGGGAGACGACGCTGAAGTTCGTCAAGGGCGGCGCTGCGCATGGGCACTAGGGCCCCTCGCATTTCCGCAGACCTGACGTATCCTCAAGGCAGCGACCAGCGCCGCCTGGAGCCATGATCAGCCCACACTCCGACACGACCACCTGCGGGATCCGCGTGCACGCGGCCGCGCAGTACGTGCCGCAGGACGTGCTGCCGCAGGAGTTCCGCGGCGCCGACGAGCAGCCGCAGACGGCGTTCGTGTTC
>JBERSB010000435.1:0-8861 GCA_041236755.1 Luminiphilus sp.
GTGACCGCCGGTATCACCGAGATGTACATCCCGGCGCTGCTGGCCGCAGACGCGTCGCCCGCTGGTCGCTTCTTCATCTGCGAGCTGTCGATCAGCCAGCTGATCTTCTTCAGCTCGGTCGGGCCGATGATGCTCGACATGTTCCGCGACGTGCCGATCCGCGCGCGCGACCTCGTGGCGATCTTCGCGCTGCGCACAGCGCTGCTCGTGCCGCTGCTCGCAGCCGTCACGGCCGGACTCGACGCGCTGGGCGCGTTCGAAGGCCTGCGTTGAACGACGCACAGCAAGGTCCGGTGCCATGGGCTGTTGCGGCCAGCCAAATCGCGCGGGCCCGCGGCGCACCTCCGGGGCTGGACGCCGCGCAGCCTCAGTTCGATCATTGGGATGCGGCAGGCACCCTCGGATCGCCGATCTCGGACACATGGACTACGACGCGCTGACCCTCGCCAACTCCGAGCGCGTCGAGGCCGCCGAAGCGCGCGGCGACGCCGTCGTCGACGCGCGGCCGATGCGGTTCGTGATGGAGTTCACGGCGGACTGCAACCTGCACTGCTTCATGTGCGACTGCGAGATGCTGCGCAACAAGGCGCGCGACGTGGGCATCAAGAAGTTCGCGCTGCCGGTCGAGTCGTTCCGCAAGCTCGTCGAGCACTTCTTCCCGAGCGCGCACCAGGTCAACCCGACCGTCGTCGGTGAGCCGTTCGTGCTCGGCTACTTCGACGAGCTGCTCGACGCGTGCGAGAAGTACTCCGTCAAGCTCGACCTGCACACCAACGGCATGCTGATGCGGGGCGACCGGCTCCGCAAGCTGATGCCGCACCTCGCCGAGGTCCGGATCTCCTTCGACGGCGGCACCAAGCCGACGTTCGACCACGTCCGCACCGGCGCGAAGTTCGAGCGCGTCGTCGAGAACCTCGCCGAGCTGGCCGCCCTGCGCAAAGAGCTAGGCTTGAAGACCGCCGTGAAGACGGCCTTCAACGTGACGATCCTCAAAGAGAACGTCGACGAGCTCGCCGAGATCGTCTCGATCGCGCACGCGCACGACATCGACCACGTGCGGATGTCGTACCTCATCGTGTTCGGCGAGGAGATCCGTTCCTCGTCGCCGTTCCTCGACCCGGCGCACACCAACCGCGGGCTCCGCATGGCGCAGCGGCGCGCCGCCGAGCTCGGCGTGTCGCTGGCGCTGCCGGCGTATTTGCCCGAGAAGGAGCCGGACGCGACGCTGCCGCCCGAGCTGCCCAACGACGCGCCGACCGAGGACCAGCGGCCGACGCCCGCCGAGGGGGTCGAGGGCCCGCGCTGGCTCGACGAGACGCCGCCCAAGGACTGGCAGGGTCGCTTCTACTGCCGCTTCCCGTGGAAGCAGGCGTTCGTCAACCTCGGCGGCGACGTCGCGCCGTGCTGCGGCCAGGGCCGCCCGATCGTCGGCAACCTGTTCCAGCAGGACTTCGACGAGATCTGGAACGGCGCCGAGTACCAGCGCCTACGGCGCGGCCTCTACGAAGGAGAGCCGACCGACTACTGCAAGAACTGCTCGTTCTTGCAGGAGACCGGCAAGGTCCCCTACGACCCGGACGGCTACGTCAACATCAAGGACTGACGCACAGCCGCGGCGCCGCGCGCGCTCAGAACGTCAGCGAGAGCTGGACGACGCCGCCGTAGCTCTGCCCGTCCACGTAGGTGCCCGCCACGTCGATGCGCAGGACCTCGAACGGCGACAGGCCGATGCCCCCGCTGATCGCGCCGTCGAGCGTGTCCTCCATGTCGTACTCGTAGCCGCCGCGCAGCTGCAGCCAGCCGAGCACGTCGAGCTCGGCGCCGACTTTGACGAGGCGCACGTCGTCGGTCAGCGCCTGGCCTGCGGCCGCGAGGTCCGCGTCGCGGAAGCGCTCCAGCGCCAGGATGTCCGCGTCCGCTGCGAGCGTCAGCGAACCGAGCTCCCAGGCGACCCCCAAGGTGGCCTGGGGTGCGAGCTGGTAGTCGAAGCTCTGGCCGAGGGTCGTGACCGTCGTGACGTCGATCTCCCGCAGGTTGCGCACCATCAGCCCCACCGTCAGACCGGGCACTCCCGGCTCGACGGCCAAGCCGGCGTCCAGGTTGAACTCGCCGGTGTCGTCGAGGAACTGGTCGTCGTCGAAGTCGCCGTTGTCGAAGTTGTCCGGCGAGACCGCGTAGTTGTAGGTGTCGATGCGCTGGTACTTCGGCGTCAGCCCGAGGCTCATCGCGATCCCTCCCAGCTCGAAGCGCTTGGCGAACGAGACCCCGATCTCCGTGATGCCGACGCCGACGACGCGCGCCTCGGACGACAGCGGCGGCAGGGGATCGCCGGGGTTGAGCCCCTGGATCGCAGCTTCGTCAGCGGCGTCGATGTTCGCGAACACCTGCAGGTCCGCGTAGGTGCGCGCGTGCAGCGACCACGCGAAGTCCTGCGAAGGCAGCGCCAGCACGACGCCGCCGCCGGACTCGCTGTTGACGCCTCGACCCGAGAGCGCTTGCAGCCGGTCGGCGAGATCGACGAAGTCCTGCGGCGTCGCCCCGGCTGGGTTGCGGTCGATCGCGTCGTAGGCCTCGACGAAGGCGTCCAGGTCGTCGATGAGGCCCGTCTCGTCGTAGGCGCGGAGCCCGATCGCCGGCAGCAACAGGCCGAAGCGGTCCGACTCGTCACAGCTGGTCAGCAGCGCAGGGTTGGCCCAGCCGGCGGCCAGGTATCGCGACGAGGCCGCGCCGACGCCGCCCATGGCGTTGTTACGCGCCTCGAAGTACTGGGCGTTCGCGGCAGCAGCGACCGCGAGCGACGCGATCACAGGGAGGAGGTTCGGGCAGTAGATTCGTCTCATGGCTCGCAGAAGATCTCTCGGGGTCCTACAGATGACAAAGATCGGAAAAATCGCGCCGAGACTCACCTGAAAGTCCGTGGCGGGACGCGCCTGCGCGGGCGCTGCTTGCCTGCTCCCGAACGAGGGCTACCGTCTTCTGCGTAGACGACCTAAGAGGATCACGATGCACGAAGCGAACCCCTACAGCAGCCTCGAAGCACCCGCCGCAGCCTTCGCCGCAGCCTCGGAGCGCGCCGCGTTCCTGAAGAAGGTCTACGGCATCCTGTTCCTGGGCGTGCTCGGCTTCGCCGTGACGCTGTGGGCAGCCGCCAGCGTGCCCTTCGTCAACGAACTCGCGATGGGGCTCGGCCGCGCCATCTACGGCAGCCGCTGGGGCTGGCTGCTGTACATGGGCCTGTTCATCGGGGGCAGCTACGCGGTGCACTCGGTGGCCGAGCGCAGCCCGATCAACGTGCTCGCCTACGCAGGCTGGGTCGTGCTGCTGGCGCTGCTGGTCGCGCCGATCGTCCTGATGGTCAACGGCATGGCCGACGGCGCCGAGACCATCCGCCAGGCGAGCCTGTTGACGGCGCTGACCTTCGGCGGCCTCACGGCCTACGTGCTGTGGTCGGGCAAGGACTTCTCGTGGCTGCGCGGCACGATCACGATGCTCTTCTGGGGCCTCTTGATCGGCGGCCTCGTCGGCTGGCTCACCGGCTTCTCGTTCGGCCTGCTGATGTCCTGGGGGTGCCTGCTGCTGATCGCCTGCTACATCCTCTACGACACGAGCCGGATCCTGCACCACCTGCCGACGACCATGGCGATGACGGGGGCGATCCTGTTGTTCACCAACGTGGTGCTGCTCTTCAAGCACATCCTCGTGCTGCTCGCCAGCTCGCGCGACTGATCCCCGCTCCGGCTGCCGACCTTGCTCCGGCCGCCGGCCGCGCTCCTCTGCACCCGCGATGTACTTCTGCGCCGTCGGCCTCGTCGCCCTGCTGCCGTTCGCCTTCCTGTTCTGTCAGGTGCTGACGGTCGTGCTCTACCAGGGCCGGTGGCGGCTGTGGGCCCTCCTCCCGCTCCCGGTCGCGCTCGCCGGGCTGATCCCGCTCGCCTACGTCCAGACACCCGGCGCGGTCGTCACCGTGGCGCTGGCCGTGCCGACGCTCGGCATGCTGGCGCTGGCGTGCGTTTGGGGGAGCTACAGCAAGCACGCGCGCGCCGTGGCCGAGGCAGCGGCGGCAGACGGGACACTGCCATCCGGGGCGGTGGCAGACGGGACACTGCCGTCCGGGGAACCGACAGAAGACGCAGACTCCTGACGCCGCTGCGGCCGCGCCCCGGTCAGCGCGGCCGCCAGCCGGGCAGCGTCTCCGCCAGGTGCGCCTGCAGGGCGTCGCGCTCCGCTCGCTGCAGCCGGACATCGCCCGGCGGGACACCGCGCGCGATCGCTACATCGAGCCGGCGGAGCACGCGCGCGCGCAGCAGCTCGGGGAGCCTCGCGAACGCCGGCGCGTGCACCATCGGCGACAGCGGCAGCGTGAACGTCCGCCGCGAGAGGTCGAGCACGCCGAGCCTCGTTCCCCGAGCAGACCGCGGCCACAGCGCGGCGAAGGCGTCGGCGAACGCCGGGTGCGGCGTGGCCCGGTGCGGCGCGAGGTCCGCCTCGCCGTCCATCAGCAGCGCCGCGGCCAGCTGCTTGGCGAGGCCGTCGAGGATCCGCGCCGTCTGGGGCCGCACGCCCTGCTCGTCGAGCAGCGCGTTGACCGTCGCGTCTTTCTGCAGCAGGTAGCGCGCCTGCATCGACGCGCGGACGATCAGGTTGTGGGTCGTCGCCTGCTGCTCCAGGGCGAGCAGCGCCGCGACGTCGCTGGTCGGCGCAGGATAGGTCGCGGCCGTGAACGAGCCCGCCAACGCGCGCAGGTCCGTCGCCGACCGTGGCGCGACGCGGTAGCCACCGCGCCCGTCCTCGACGGCGACGCCGTTGCCGCGGTGCGCGCCTTCGAATTCGCCCGTGACCAGCCAACCACCCCACCGGTCCTCGAACGGCTGCCGGAAGTCCATGTCGGCGTCCCCCGCGCTCGCGATCGGGTCACCGTCCTCGTCGGGGAACACCGAGCGCAGCAGCAGCCCTGGCTCGTCCCGCGTGCGCGCGCTCGCGTGGCAGCTGAGGCAGCTGTCGTCACGCACCAGGACGGGCGCTTCCTCGGGGTCCTGCGAGAGCGTGTAGAAGGCCAAGCCCAGCCGGTCGTCCCCCACCGCGACCTCGAGCGACGCCGCGCCCGGGATCCAGCCGACGTAGGCGTCGGCGCCGAAGTAGAGCGCGCGCGGGTTCTGCGGCGAGACCCGGTGGCGCTGCAGGCTGGTCTTGCTGAACACCAGCGTCTGGCTCGCGACCGGGATGTCGAGCGCCTCGAGCAGCGCCGTCAACCGACCCCTGTGGCCTGCGCTCGGCAGCGCCGCCTCGCCGGCTGCCAACCGTGCGTTGAGGCGGGTCGCCAGGTTGTCCTCACGGACGTCCCGGTAGACGTTGGGAGCGCGACGGTAGAAGGCCTGCGAGCGAGCGTGCCCCGTGAGCGACACCACGAACAGGACGAGAAGAGCGAGGCGCACGTTGGGCAGAAGAGACGCGGGCGTCTGCGCGCGCCTTACCGAACATCTGCGCGCCAGCCCGCGTCGTCAACCGCCGGCGCCCTGCGCACGCTCCCGGCGCGCAGGAGCCCCACCGGACGCAGCCTCGGCCCGTCGCCCGCTCGCCCGCGCCGGGAACGCGCCAGACGGCTCCCTACTCGCCGACGCAGCAGCGAGTTGCGCGGTGAGACTTCGACTCCGGTTCCAGCTACGCCGACCAGCCACCAGCGGTGCGTTACGTTTTTGGGCAACATTCTGGAGGCCGGGACGTCCACGGACGTCCCACGGGTCGCGCAGCGCGCGTTACCGTAGAGCACCTGCTGCGTCTCCTGTGCAAACCGTGCGGCCTGCCGCCACCCAGCACGCTCGGACCAAGGCCGAGCCCCCCTCATACATGTTCAGATCCAAGTTTGTTGTCGCTGCCCTCGCGTCGTCGCTCCTGCTGAGCTCGATCGGCGCCCCGAATCACCCTGTTCCGGCCCGCAAGCTCTGCAAAGAGCAGGAAATCGAGGAGTACGGCTACGCACTACGCATCATCGAGAAGTGGAACTCCATCCCGCAGAAGGCCGAGGAGACCCGCGTAGTCGGGAGCTGGCAGCCCGACCAGAAGGACATCGAGCTGCGGGGTGACTATTCGGCGATCGGGTGTGAGCTCAAGATCGTCCGATTCCGCACCCCGGGCGCGGTGACCGGCAGTGACGACGAGAAGGCCGACGCCGAGAAGAAGCGCGAGGACGAGAAGCGCCGCGAGAAGGCGACCAGCTCGCTGCGCGGCTTCGCCAGCCGCTTCAACCCGAAGACGGTCGACGAGTACATCGAGGCGAACTACGAGGGCGCGCGCGACCGCTCCCGCCCGAAGAAGATCAAGGCCGGCAAGTCGCCGCGCAAGCTGTCCGGCGAGCTGCTCGAGTTCACCAAGGGCGCGACGTTCGTGCTCGCGGCGATCTTCAAGGAGCCCGACTGGTCGTGGGCCGTGATCTACGAGGCCCACGAGGACTACTACGAGAAGGAGTGGAAGAAGCTCTTCGAGAAGAGCCTCAAGAGCTTCCGCGTCTTCGAGGCCAAGGGCGAGGCGCGCAGGCCGACCGCGCTGACCGACCTCAAGAAGCTCAAGGGCGACGACAAGCGCGAGGCGATCAAGAGCAGCATCGCCGGCAACCCCGGCTGGTGGTCGCTCGACACCGAGAACTACGTGTTCCTGACCAACGTCAGCTCCAAGCGCACGATCCAGAGCCTCGCCAAGCAGATCGAGACCATCCGCGAAAAGGTCTACGAGCCGATGTTCCCGCCCAGCAACGAGCTGGACGCGATCTGCATCGTGCGCGTCTTCGAGGAGCAGAGCGAGTACCACCAGTACGGCGGCCCGTCCGGCTCTGCCGGCTACTGGGACTCCAGCCGTGAGGAGTTGGTGCTGTTCCGCAACTTCGATTCCGTCTCGAAGAGCAAGAGCGAGTCGTACACCAAGTCGGTGATGTACCACGAGGCGTTCCACCAGTACATCTACTACGCCGTCGGCGACCTCGCGCCGCACTCGTGGTTCAACGAGGGCCACGGCGACTACTTCGCCGGCATGGTCGTGAGCGGCAGCCGCGTCTCGTCCAAGCCGTTCTCGTGGCGGGTCGCGACGCTCAAGCGCCGCATGTCGACCGGCAAGGGCCTGATCCCGATCCGCAGCCTCGTCCGCCTGCCGCAGCGCGAGTACTACAGCAACGCGGGCCTCAAGTACTCGCAGGGCTGGGCGCTGGTCTACTTCTTGCGCGAAGTCACCAGGAAGAAGGAGTGGCAGGCGATCCCCGACAAGTACTTCGCGTATCTGCGCGACAACGTCGCCGCGTTCCGCCAGGAGAAGAAGGCCAAGGGCGACACGTCCGGCGAGCCGGTCGAGGGCATCCCCGGCGTGCTGAACTACAACTTCACGGACCGCGAGAAGGTCGAGCAGATCCTCAAAGACGCGGTCGACAAGGGCTTCGAGGGCGTCGACTACGAAGAGCTCGACGAGGCCTACCAGAAGTGGATCGAGAAGCTCTAGCCGCGCAGGCGTCGCGGACAGCCGCCGCGGGTTGACCTGCGCGCGCGAGGCGGGGAACGTGGGGACGTAGGGCGGGCGCCTGCCTCGCCCTGAAGACGTCCACTACGTGAGCGCGGCGGCCTAGGCCTCGCGCTGCCCCACCCCCGGAGTGAACATGCACGGCCTCGCCTCTGTCTGGACCCTCGCAGCGAGCCTCGCGTTCGCGCTGCCTGCGGTCGCCGCACCCGCTCCCCAGCTCCCCGACCCGCTGCCGCGGCCCGACGGCAAGAAGGCGGACACGAGCAAGCCCGTGCAGGTCTACATCCTCATGGGCCAGTCGAACATGCTCGGCTTCGGCAAGGTGCCGGGGCTCAAGGAAGCGTGCGCGAACAAGGGCCTCTACCCCTACCTGATGGAGGAGGACGGCAGCTGGACCGTGCGCAAGGACGTGCGCTACGTGCGCGTGATGTGCTCAGGACCAGGCCCGCGCAAGATCTACAACAACGAATGGATGACCGTGAAGGGCAACTTCGGCCCCGAGCACGGCATCGGCCACTACGTCGGGCACGTCACCAAGGCGCCCGTGCTGATCCTCAAGTCGTGCATCGGCAACCGCAGCCTCGGCTGGGACCTGCTGCCGCCGACGGCCGAGGGCTACTCAGGCAACAAGAAGGGGCCGCGCGAGCCGATCCCGGGCGACTGGTACGCGGGCATGCAGTACGACGGCGACGTCCGCGCCGCCAAGGAGGTGCTCGAGCAGATCGGTAAGTACTACCCCGGCGCGAGCCGCTACGAGGTCGCGGGCTTCTTCTTCTGGCAGGGCGACAAGGACTTCCGCAACGCGGAGCACGCGGCCGCCTACGAGAAGAACCTGCTCTGCTTGATCGAGTCCCTGCGCATGGACTTCAAGGCACCCAAGGCCAAGTTCGTCTGCGCCACGCTCGGTCAGACCAAGAAGGGTGCCGGCGGCAACCTGGGCAAGATCCTGGAGGCGCAGCTCAACATCGACGGGGAAAAGGGCAAGTACAAGGCGCACAAGGGCAAGGTCGCGACGGTCTACTCGCACCCGTTGAGCAAGGGCGGCAGCTCCAGCGGCCACTACGGCGGCAACCCCGAGACCTACATGAACGTCGGCCAGGCCATGGGCCAGGCCATGGCGCGGCTGATCTTGGACACGCCCGAAGGCGTGCCCGGCGTCGACATCGACGAGCTCTCCGGGTCGCTCAAGGGCGCGTTCAAGAACATCGTCGCCGGCAAGCTCGGCCGCGCCGACAAGACGCTGCGTGAGTTCCTCGACAGCGGCAGCGCAGAGGGCGATCAGATGGTCGCCGCGCTCAAGCTCACCGAGCACCTCTCCGGCCTCGTCGACAGCTTCGTCAAGTCCATGGAGGACGCCCTCGACG
>JBERSB010000436.1:0-3595 GCA_041236755.1 Luminiphilus sp.
CGCCCGCCCGCGGGCGCCCGCAGGCGGCGGCGACGGGACGTGGGCCGCGACCCCCTCCGGCACCCGCGGCCACCGCCGCTTTTGGTAGGCGTCGACGAGGCCCGGCGCGCGCGCCGCGGCGGCCTCGGTCAGCCGGGTGAGCTCGTCGAGCTGCGCCTCGATCGCCTTAGCGGTGCCGGCACCGTCGGTGCGGCGGTGCTCGACCAGCGCTGCGACCGCCTCCTCGAACAGGCCGCGCAGCTTGGGCGGCAGCGGCCGCGAGGTCGCGGCGTCGCCGCGCGCGACGCTGCCCGCAGCCGCCACGACGTCGGCGATCGAAGGGCGCTGGAGGCCGAGCTCGTCGGCGAGCTCGAGCAGCTCGTCGGCCGTCGCGCGCAGCAGCGTCCGGTCCGGAAGCGGCGCCTCCACTGCGGTCCGCTCGACGACCACCAGCACCGAGCCGCGCCGCAGCCGCGCGCGCACCAGCGCCTCGACGTCTGCCTCGTAACCGCCGAACGCCGGGGGCAGACGCAGCTTGAGGCTCAGCCCGCGGCCGTTTACCGACCGCAGCTCGACGCGCACCGCGCCGACTTCGGAGTCACCGGCCGCGAGGCCGGCACCGGTCATGCTCGCGATCGCGGCCATGCGCGGCGAGCGGGATCAGACGTTCCAGGTGGCGCTGATCAGGATCGCCGAGCCGCAGAAGATGCCGGCGAGCAGGAACGTGAAGCGGCTGATGCCGCCGCTCTTGACGCCGAACGTCTCCGCGCCGGTCCCGCCGAAGGCCTCGGCGAGGCCGCCGCCCTTCGATTCCTGGAGCAGCACGACCGTCGTCATCAGGACGGCCGACACGAAGAAGAGGACCCAAGCGAGGTAGTGGAGGAAGACCATGGGGGGGACGTGGTGGGTGTCGAGGCCGCGGGGCCTCTCAGGAGTCGTATTCGATGATCGGCAGGAAGGACTCTGCCGCGAGGCTGGCGCCACCGACGAGCAGGCCGTCGACGCTCTCGAGGCCCATCAGGTCGCGCGCATTGTCGGGCTTGACGCTGCCGCCGTAGAGGATGCGGATGGTCTCGGCCTCGGCGCCGATCTTGGACGACACCCACTTGCGGATCGTCGCGTGCGCCTGGTCGACCTGCTTGAGCGACGCCGTCTCGCCGGTGCCGATCGCCCAGACCGGCTCGTAGGCCACGCAGACGCGGTGCGCGTCCTCTTCCTTGAGCTGGCCGAGGCCCGCCTCGAGCTGCTTCTTGAGCACGCGGTCGGTGCGGTTGGCCTTGCGCTCGTCGAGCGTCTCCCCGATGCAGTAGATCGGCATCAGGTCGCCGTCGAGCGCGGCGCGCATCTTGCGCCCCATCCACTCGTCCAGCTCGCGGAACACGTGCCGGCGCTCGCTGTGGCCCACGAGCACGCGGTCGGCGCCGACCTCGCGCAGCATCGGCGACGACAGCTCGCCCGTGAACGCGCCGCTGTTCTCGTACCAGAGGTTCTGCCCCCCGATGCCGAGCGGCGAACCCTGCGCGACGGCGCCGACGTCGGCGAGGTAGATGGACGGCGCGAAGATCGCGACCTCCCGGTCGTTGCCGTCGCCGATCCGGCCCTTGATCGTCTTGATCAGGTCGAGGGACCGGCTGCGGTCCAGGTTCATCTTCCAGTTGCCGGCGATATACGGCTTGCGGGATGCAACGGTCACGGAGCGATCACCTCGTCATCATGAGGGGCGGTGTCGTGAGGGGCGGTGTCGTGCAGGCCAGTGTCAACGACGCGGGCCTCGTCTGCGGCGTTCGCGCGCGACGAAATCCGCCGTCCGCACAGGGGCGCGAGCTGCCGCAGGTCGTCCATCAGCGCGCCGAACGCCTGCGGCGTCAGCGCCTGCTGGCCGTCACAGAGCGCGAGCTCGGGCTGCGCGTGCACCTCGATCAGCAGGCCGTCGGCGCCGGCCGCCATCGCGGCCTTGGCCATGGGCGCGACGTAGCGGGACACGCCAGTGCCGTGGCTCGGGTCAACGATGACCGGCAGCGGCGTGCGCTCCTGCAGCACCGGCACGGCGGCGAGGTCGAGCGTGTAGCGCGTCGAAGGGTCGAAGCTGCGCAGCCCCCGCTCGCACAGGATCACCTGCTCGTTGCCGGCGTCCTGCAGGTACTCCGCCGCGCACAGGAGCTCCTCGATCGTCGCCGACGCCCCGCGCTTCAGCAGCACGGTGCGACCGAGCTTGCCCAACTCGCGGAGGAGCGGGAAGTTCTGCATGTTGCGGCTGCCGACCTGCAGGATCGACGCGTGCTCGGCCACGACCTCGACGTCGCGCGGGTCCATGACCTCGGTCACGACCGGCAGGCCGGTGCGCCGCGAGGCCGCTGCGAGCAGCGACAGCCCCTCGACGCCGAGACCCTGGAACGACTTCGGCGAGGTCCGCGGCTTGAACGCGCCGCCGCGCAGCACCCCGGCGCCGGCCGCCGCGACCGACTCCGCCGAGGACATCAGCAGCTCGCTGGTCTCCACCGCGCACGGGCCCGCCATGACGACGAAGTTGCCGTCGCCGATCTTGAGGTCCGAATCGATCTTGAGCGTCTTTCGCAAGGCAGCAACGCAGTCCTGGGAGCAGCCGAGGCGGGGCCTCGGGCGCCTTTGGAGCCGGGAGAAGGTAGGGCGACGGCCACAGACGGTCAACGTCGCCGCGCGGGCATCCCGGCACATTTCGTGCGCCCGGGCCCCCGGCGGTGACGCGCTGTGCATAGCCTCATGGGATGAACTACGTCCCCCGCGCGTTCTTTCCCGCGATCCTGACGGCGGCAGCGGCCCCCTGCCAGTGGCAGCAGCCGACCTTGTCCCCCAACCCGGGCCCGCTGGTCGGCGCCGCGATGGCGGGAGAACCGGGCGGCACCATCGTGCTCTCGGGCGGCGACACGCTCTCGTTCTCGACCGGCCTCAACACGCAGACGTGGTTCTACTCGCAGGGCGTCTGGTCGCTGTCGCCGGCGACCGGTCCCAGCGGCCGCTCCGAGGCGCAGCTGGTCTACGACCTCCAGCGCCAGGTGTGGGTGCTCTACGGCGGCTGGACGTCGCTGTTCTCCATTGGCACCGGCAACAACGAGACCTGGGAGTTCGACGGCAACAGCTGGTCGCAGATCGCTTCGGCCGGCACGCCGGGCGGGTTGTGGAAGCACGCGATGTGCTACGACCTCGTGCGCGGCGTCACGGTGCTGTTCGGCGGCTCGACCAACGGGCTGCCGGGCGCCACGGACGGCACCTACGAGTACGACGGCACCACCTGGACGCAGCGCGCGCCCGCGACCACGCCGGGCTGGCGCGAGCAGCACGCGATGTGCTTCCACCAGGGCCTCGGCGTCTCCGTGCTGTTCGGCGGCTTCAACCCGCAGGCCAACTCGGTGCAGAACCAGACATGGACCTACGACGGCACGAACTGGTCGCAGGTCGCCGCCGTCGGGCCGCAGCCGCCGGCCCGCGCGAGCGCGGAGATGGTCTACGACGCCGCGCGCGGCGTCTGCGTGATGCACGGCGGCAACAACAACAGCGGCACTCCGTTCACCGACACCTGGGAGTTCGACGGCGTGACCTGGACCCAGATCCCTGGCACCGGCCCCGGCGGCAGGAGCTT
>JBERSB010000437.1:0-5645 GCA_041236755.1 Luminiphilus sp.
CCTGCGACGCGGTCGAAGGCCGCGAGGAGCTCGGCCTGGGTCTGGCACGCAGGCGCCCGCGCCAGCGCAGACGCCGTCGCCAGGGCCAGCCACGCACATGCAGCTCCGCTCCGGGTCACAGCAGCGCCACGCGCGCGTCGCTCTCGACCACATCGCCGACCAGGAACGGCGCCTCGCCCGCTTCGCGACACGAAGCCATCACCGCGTCGACGTCGTCCGGCTGCACGAACAGCACCATGCCGATGCCCATGTTGAGCACGCGGTAGGCTTCGTCGCGCGCAACGCCGCCCTTCTGCACAATGAGCTCGCAGATCGGGGAGCGCGGGATCGCGCCGGTCTCGATGCGCACGCCGAGCCCCGCAGGCAGCACGCGCGGCACGTTGTCCGGCAGGCCCCCGCCGGTGATGTGCGCCATCCCCCGGAGCTGGCCCGCGTCGATCGCCGCGCCGCACGCCGGCAGGTAGCTCTTGTGCACCGCGAGCAGCGCGTCGCCCACCGAGACGCCGTCGAGCTCGTCCGGGGTGTCCTCGAGCCCGAGCCCGCTGTCCGCGAACAGGACCTTGCGCGCGAGGCTGTAGCCGTTGGTGTGCAGGCCCGAGCTCGGCAAGCCGATCAGCTGGTCCCCGGCGCAAATGCCGCTGCCGTCGAGTAGCCGGTCCCGCGCCACCGAACCGATGATCGTGCCTGCCACGTCGACCTCGCCGTCCCGGTAGACGCCGGGCATCTCCGCCGTCTCTCCGCCGAGCAGCGCGCAGCCGTTCTCGGTGCAGGCCTTGGCGAGGCCGCCGATCACCTGCTGCACCCGCTCGGGCACCATCTGCGACATCGCGATGTAGTCGAGGAAGAACAGCGGCCGCGCCCCCTGCACGAGGATGTCGTCGACGCAGTGGTTGACGAGGTCTTCGCCGACGCTGCCGAGGTCCCCCCGCGCCGACGCGATCATGACCTTGGTGCCGACGCCGTCGGTAGACGCGACCATCAGCTGCCCCGCGACGCCCGCGCGTTCGAGGTCGAACAGCCCACCGAACGCGCCGACGTCGCCCATCACGCCAGGCGTGTAGGTGCGGCGGATGGCGTCGGTCGCGCCGGTGACCGCCGCGTACTTCTTGTCGATGTCGACGCCCGCGCGGCGATACGCGGATTGAGCTTCGCTCACGATGTGCACTCCAGCCCGCGGCAGCCCCGCGGATGATCGTTGGTCCGGCGTGGGCCTCCCACGCGCGGCGCCATCATCGGCCGCGAGCGCCTGCGCGGCAACCATGACTCCGCGGTTGGCCGAGCGAGGTTGCATTCGGCACGCACCCACGCCCATGATCGTACGAAGTGTCGAAGCGCCGCATCGCCGTACTGGGTTGTACCGGGTCCGTGGGGAGCCAGGCCCTGAGCATCCTCGAGGAGCACGGTGAGCGCTTCGACGTGTGCCTGCTCGCCGCCCACACCTCGGCTGACGCGCTCGCGGACGCCGCCCGCCGGCACGCCCCCGCCACCGCCTGCCTGACGGGCAGCGACGAAAGCCCCCAGCTGCCGGCCTCGACCCAGCTCTTCTGGGGTGCCGACGGCCTGCTCGAGGCGCTCGAAGCCGCTGCGCCCGACACCGTGCTCAACGCCATCACCGGCGCCGCCGGGCTCGCCGCGTCCGAGTGGACGCTGCGGCGTGGCCTCACGCTGGCGCTGGCCAACAAGGAGTCGCTCGTGGTCGCGGGCGAGTACCTGATGCCGCTCGCCAAGGACAGCGGCGCCACGATCCTGCCGGTCGACAGCGAGCACTGCGCGATCTTCCAGTGCCTGGACGGCGAACAACCGGCTGCCCTCCGCAAGATCTGGCTGACGGGCTCGGGAGGCCCCTTCCGTGAGCGGCCGCTGGACACGTTCGACGCCGTCACACCGAAGGAGGCGCTGCGGCACCCGACGTGGCAGATGGGGCCGCGCATCACGATCGGCAGCGCCACGATGATGAACAAGGCCTTCGAGGTCCTCGAGGCGCGGTGGCTGTTCGACGTCGCGCCCGAGCAGATCCAGGTCGTGATCCACCCGCAGAGCATCGTGCACTCGATGGTCGAGTTCGTCGACGGCTCCATGCTCGCGCAGTGCGGCGTGCCCGACATGCGGGTGCCGATCCTGTTCTGCCTCGGCTACCCCGAGCGCCTCCCGTTCGGCTTCGAGCCGTTCGACCCCGTCAAGTGGGCGAAGCTCGCGTTCGAGCCGTTCGAGCCCGCGCGCTACCCGGCGCTGCAGCTCGCCTACGACGCGCTCCGGCGCGGCGGCGATACCGGGGCCGTGCTCAACGCCGCCGACGAGGTCGCGACGGCGGCCTTTCTCGACGGCGCGCTGTCGTTCCCCGACATCACCCGCACGGTCGCCGAGGTCTTGAACGCCCGGCCCGCGCGGCCGATCACTTCGCTCGCGGACGTCACCGCGGCAGACCTCGACGGTCGCGCACTCGCCGCAGAACGCATCCAGCACAAGACAGGCATCGGCGCTCCTTCGCCGCGGCACCTCGGGACACCTGACTGATGGAGTTCGGCAGCATCCTCTTGGCCGTCCTCGGGATCGGCCTCCTGATCTTCCTCCACGAGGGGGGCCACTTCCTCGCGGCGCGCGTCGCCGGCGTGCGGGTCGAGGTCTTCTCGCTCGGGTTCGGGCCCCGCCTCGGCGGGTTCGAATGGCGCGGCACCGACTTCCGGATCTCTGCGGTGCCGTTCGGCGGCTATGTGATGGTCGCAGGCCAGGACCCCAGCGACCGGCGCTACCCCGCCAAGGAGTCGCTCGCCAGCAAGACCGTCAGCCAACGGGCGCTGTTCTGGTCGGGCGGCGTGCTCGTCAACCTGCTGTTCGCGCTGGCCGTGTTCCCGCTCGTGTTCTCGGCGGGCGTCAACTTCGAGGCGGCCGTCGCCGGCCCCGTCGAGGCGGGCTCCCCTGCCTGGGAAGCCGGCATCGAGAAGGGCGACCGCGTCCTCGAGGTCGCGGGCAAGCCCGTCTACTCGATGCAGAACCTCGCCATCGAGGTGGCGCTGCGCGGCAACCGCCCGGTCGAGCTGCTCGTCGAGGGCCCGGACGGCGCACGGCGCGTCGTCGAGGCGTCGCCGCGCTACGACGCCGAGCAGGGGCTCTACGGTCTCGGCCTCAAGCCGGCCTACGACGAAGACGCCGTCACCCTGCGCGTCAACGAAGGCGGCGTAGCAGCCGCGGCCGGCCTCGCGACCGGCGACCGCGTGCTCACGGTCGACGGCAGCCAGGACGCTGCGGTCGCGCCGTTCGAGGGCCTCGCGCCGCACACCTTCGTCGTCGACCGCGCCGGCGAGCAGATCACGGTGACGCTGACCCCGACGGCCTCGCAGGCGATCTCGCCGCCACGCATCGGGGTGACGCCTCTCGCGCACCGCATCGCCGGGATGCGCAGCGGCGCTGCGCTGGCGGACGCCCTCGGCCTGCAGCGCGGCGACGTGGTGCTGGCGATCGACGGCCGCGCCTTCCTCGAGGGGGCTCTGGACCCTGCCGCCTATTCGTCTTCGACGTCGCCGACCACGACCTGGACCGTGCAGCGTGACGGCGAGCGCGTGGAGCTGCGCGCCGAGGCGACGCCCCAGACGCGCGAGGCCCTCGCCACGCGCGTCGCCTTTGACACCGAGCCCCGCCTGCAGCTGTTCCCCACCCCCGACGGCGCGGCGCGCGCTGCCGGCCTGCAGGCAGGCGACTGGCTGGTCGCGATCGACGGCGCCGAGGTCGCGGACTGGGACGCGCTGAAGGCCCTGGTCGAGAAGTCGGCCGGTCGTTCGCTCGATCTGCAGCTGCTGCGGCCGGACCCGGCGGTCGTGCCTGCGACGGGCGACGTGCCCGCAGGCCTGCCGGTGGCGCTGACGATCACGCCGCAGCAGCCGTTCACGCCCGACTTCGGCATGACGCGCACGATCTCGCCGCTGATGACCGAGATCCGCGCCGAGTCCTTCGGAGAAGCCGTCAAGGTCGGCACCGTGGCCTCGCTCGACCTCGTCAAGCAGCTCTACGTCACGATGAAGCGGCTGATCACCGGCGAGGTCGGCGCCAAGAACCTCGGCGGCATCATCCGCATCAGCCAGGTCAGCTACCAGGCCGCGCAGCGCGGCCCGACCTGGTTCTGGTACTTCCTGGCGCTGCTGAGCGTCAACCTGGCCTTCGTCAACCTGCTGCCGATTCCCGTGCTCGACGGCGGCCACCTGATGTTCCTGCTGATCGAGAAGGTCAAGGGCTCCCCCGTGAGTTCGAAGGTGTTCGGCTACAGCCAGGTCATCGGCCTCGTGTGCGTGCTGCTGCTGGTGCTGTTCGTGACCTACAACGACATCCTGCGCCTGCTGTGAGCGCGCGGCCCGCCACCTGGCTATCGGTGCTGCGCCTGTGCCGCATCGGGACGTGGCTCTCGCCCGCGGCCGACGTGCTCGCCGGCGCCGCGATCACGGGCGTCGCGTTCGGGCCGGAGGTGGCGCGCGCCATGCTGGCGAGCGCCCTGATCTACGGGGCAGGCATGGTCTACAACGACGTCGCCGACCTGGAGTTGGACCGCAAGCAGCGTCCCGAGCGGCCGCTGCCGAGCGCGCACCTCTCCTGGGCCTTCGCCGTGACGCTGGGGGCCTTGCTGTTTGCCGGCGGCCTCGCTGCGTCGCCGTGCCGCGCGCACCACGCCGTGATCGTCGGGCTGGTGCTCGTCTACGACTTCCTCGGCAAGCGCGTCGAGTGGCTCGGCGCGTTCAACATGGGCGCGCTGCGCGCGCTGAACCTGTCTACCGGCCTGTGGCTCGCAGGCTCCGACCTGGGGCCCGAGGCGCGCCGCGCCCTGCTGCTCGCCGCGCTCTGCTACGGCATCTACATCGTCGCGGTGACGGTGCTCGGGATCTTCGAGGACACGCCGTCGGTGCGCGCGCGCGCCGTCGCCACCGTGCAGGCAGCGCCGCCGATCGTCGCGTTCGCGGGCGTCGCCGTCGTGCAGGGCGGGCTTTGGCCCGCACCTGCGATCGCGGCGGTCCCGGCGCTCTGGTTCCTGCGACGCAACGCCAAACGGCGCGAGTGGCCGCAGGCGGAGATCCGGCGCTCGATGACTTTCCTGCTGCTCGGGACGATGCTCTACACGGCCCTGCTTGCGCTCGCCGCCGGCAGAGCCGTCGACGCGGCCGCGATCGCGCTCGCCGCGTCCGTGGCGCGGCGCATCTCGCGGCGCATCGCGCTGACCTGACGCGCGCCAAGGGGCACTAATGGGTCACCGCGGAGCCGCGGCGAAGATCAGCCCCGGGTGCGTCCGCGTGCGGCGAGCCGCGCGTTCCAGGCCGCCCGGGCCTCTTCGCGCTCCATGATGCCCTGACGGACCAGCGCCTTCAGCGCCGTCTTGAACGTCTCCAGCTCTTCTGCCACGGGGTCGACCTGCGCCTCCGGCTGCTGGATCTCGACCTGTCCGGGCTCTGTGGCCTCGTCGTGAGCCTCTTCGTCGCCCGACTGCTCCGCGTCGACCTGCTCGGCGACGAGGTGGTGCTCGATGGGCGCGGGCTCGTAGGCATCGACCTCTTCGGGCGTCATCTGCGCGATCACGTCCCGGAACTCCGACTGCACCTGCTCGAGGTCGACGTCGAACGGATCTTGTCCGAGGTGCGCGTCCCGGACCTCGGGGCTGCCCTCGAAGC
>JBERSB010000438.1:0-4842 GCA_041236755.1 Luminiphilus sp.
GCCGACGCCGTCGACGCCGTGCTCGCGGCCGAACGCGACCCCGCGCAGGTGCGCGCGTTCGCTCAGCGCTACGGCTGGGACGAGCCGGTGGCGCAGCTGGTGAAGCTTTTTGGTGGCGAAGCTGCAGGGGAGGCTTCGTGACTGCGCGGCGCGTGCTCTACCACCACCGCATCCGCGCTGACGACGGCCAGGCGGTGCACGTAAGGGAGCTGATCGGCGCGCTCCGCGGCCTCGGCCACCACGTCGACGAGTGCGCGCTGGTTCCCAAGACGCAGGGCGGAGCGGGCGTGCCCGAGGAGGACAACGGCGGCCGCTGGCGCAAGCTGCACCTGCCGCGGCGCCTCGTCGAAGTCGCGGAGGTGCTCTACAACGCCAAGGGGCGCGCGATGCTCCGGCAAAAGGCGGCGGCCGCGCGGCCGGACTTCGTCTACGAGCGCCACGCGCTGCACCTGCGCGCGGGCCTGGACGTCGCCCGCGAGCTCGGCGTGCCGCTGCTGCTCGAGGTGAACTCGCCGATGAGCTCGGAGATGGCGCGGCTCGGCCAGCTGCGCTTTGCGAGGCGGGCGCGCCGCACCGAGCGGTCGGTGCTCGCCGGAGCGGACGCTGTGCTCGCCGTCACGGACGTGCTCAAGGACGAACTGGTCGAACTCGGCGCGGACCGCGCCCGCGTGCACGTGATCGGCAACGGCGCCGACCCTGAGCGCTACGGCGAGGCGGCGCGCGCGGACGCGGCGCGGCTGCGCGGCGAGTGGGGGCTGCCCGAGGGCGCCTTCGTGCTCGGGTTCGTCGGCTACATGCGTGCCTGGCACCGGCTCGAACTGGTGCTCGAGGTGATGGCGCGTCCGGGTTTCGAGGACCTCCAGCTCGCGCTGATGGGCGAGGGACCGGCGCTGCCGCCGCTGGTCCGCGCGGCGCAGGATCGGGGTCTCTCAGGCCGCGTCCGGACGTTCGGCGTGATCAGCCCGGACCGTCTGCCCGCGCACGTGATGGCGTGCGACGGCGCGCTGATCCCCGCCATCAACCCGTACGCGTCGCCGCTGAAGCTGTTCGACTCGATGTGTGCCGGTGTGCCGACGCTCGCGCCGGACCAGCCCAACCTGCGGGAGAACCTGTCCGACGGGGAGACCGGGCTGTTGTTCCGCGCCGGTGACGTCGACGACCTCGCGGCGAAGCTCGCGACGGTGGTCCGGGACCGCGACGCGGCGCGGCGGATCGGCGAGGCGGGTCGGCGCCGCCTGCTGGAGCGGCAGTGGACCTGGGCAGGCAACGCCGAGCGCGTGCTCGAGGTCTTCGCTTCGCTGCCGAAGAGGAGCCGCTGATGCAGCCGCTCGTCGCCGTGTTCCTGCCGCTGCTCGCCGCCTACGCGGTCGCGCTGCAGTGGTGCGCCGAGCGCTGGAACGCGCCGACCGAGTACTTCGCGCACTGCTGGCTCTTGCCGTTCATAGCCGCCGCCGTGGTGTGGACGCGGCGACGCGACTGGCGACAGCGGCCGCGCGAGGTTGACGCGCGCGGGTGGCTACTGCTCGGCCCGGCGTTGGCGCTGCACCTCACGGGCGCGCTGTTGATGATCGACTCGTGGTCGGCGGCGAGCCTGGTGCTGGCTGTTCCGGGTGCTGCGTGGCTCGCGCTCGGCCGCGGGCGGCTCCGCGGCCTGTGGCCGGTGCTCTGGCTGACCGCGCTCATGGTGCCCGCCCCGATCTACGTGGAGGGCCGCCTCGCGTTCGAGCTGAAGGAGGTCGCGGTCGGCGGCGGGTCGTTCCTCGCCAACCTGCTCGGCGCCGACGTCGTCCGCCAGGGCGACCGCCTCGTGCCGACGGGTGCGGAGGGCTCGCTGTTCGTCGCCGATGCGTGCAGCGGCCTGCGCTCGCTGATGGCGATGATGACGCTTTCATACTGCCTCGCGTTCTTCACCGGGCCTGCGCGCACGCTCCGCCGCGTCGCGCTGCTGGTCGCCGCAGCGCCGCTCGCGGTGCTGGCCAACGTGCTGCGGATCTCAGCGCTGTGCCTGATGGCGAGGTGGGTCGACGTGCCCTTCGCGGAGGGGACCGGACACACCCTTGCCAACGCCGTCGAGTGGGTCGCGCTGCTGCTGACGCTGCTCGCGACAGACCGCGGGCTGGGCCGCCGCGCGGCGCCGCCTGCCGGCGACGCGCAGCCCATGGCCGCGCCCAAGGAGCCTTCGCCACGGTCGCTGCGCGGCCCCGCTGCAACGCTGTGGCTGTTGGCGCCGCTGTTGGTCTGGCTGAGCGTGCACCGCCCGTTCGGGAGCAAGGACGGCCGCGCCGAGCAGCTGCCGACAGAGGTCGCGGGTTTCCGGCTGCAGCCGCGCGACGAGGCGCAGCAGCGGGCTTTCGAGGAGGCCCTGCCGCGCTGGCAGGAGCTGCTGGGCACGCGCGACTTCGTCTGGCGGCGCTACCGCGACGACGGGCGTCGGTTGATCAGCCTGGTCGCGCTCTACCACGACACCAACTGGAAGAGCGTGCACCCGCCGCGGATCTGCATCGAGGGCAGCAACATGCAGATCCTGCGCGACGACCTCGTGGAAGCGCCCTGGCTGCAGCCGGACGTCCGGGTCAGCCGCATCCAGGCGCAGAGCCGGACCGATCCGTGGAGCTACGTGACGCTGAGCGTGTTCGGCACGCGCGACTGGCTCTCGGGCGACTACTGGGACTTCACGCTCTACCACCTGCCGCGCGCGCTGCTGCGCGCCAACGAGTCCGGGTTCCTGCTGCGCGTCGAGTCGCCGATCTACGGCGGCGAGGAGCCGGCAGACGCCGAGGCCCGCTGTGCGTCGTTCCTCCGCTCGCTCTTGCCTTCGGCGCGGAGTCTGCTGCGATGACGGTCGTGCACGCGCTGTCGGTTGACGTCGAGGACTGGTTCCAGGTCCTCAACATGGCCCACCTGATCGACCGGTCGGAGTGGGAGTCGATCGAGCTCCGCTGCCAGACGTCGACGCGACGCCTGCTCGACCTGTTCGACAAGCGCTCGGCCAAGGCGACGTTCTTCTGCCTCGGCTGGATCGCCGAGCGCATGCCCGACGTGATCCAGGAGATCCACGCGGCCGGCCACGAGATCGGCAGCCACGGCTACGACCACCGGCTGCTGCCCGACCTGGGTCGCGAGGGCTTCCGCGAAGACCTCGCCAAGACCGCGCAGATCCTCGAGGGCATCACCGGCGCGCGGCCGACGGCGTTCCGCGCGTGTACCTGGTCGATCGGTCGCAAGACCCCGTGGGCGCTCGACGAGCTGGTCAAAAGCGGGGTCACGCTCGACAGCTCGATCCAGCCCGTGCGGCACCCCGACTACGGCGTGCCCAGCGCGCCGGCGACGCCCTACCGGGTCACGGTCGACGACGCCGAGCTGCTCGAGGTGCCGCCGCTGACCTGGGACGTGCTCGGCCGCCATGTCCCCGTTGGCGGCGGCGGCTACCTGCGGCTGTTCCCGGTGTGGCTGCTCGAGCGCGGGCTCCGGCAGAAGCAGCGGCTCGGGGTGCCGGGCTGCATCTACCTCCACCCGTGGGAGGTAGATCCCGACCAGCCGCGGCGCGGCCTCGGCGGGATGCGTGGGTTCCGGCACTACGTCAACATCGAGAAGACCTACGACAAGCTGGACCGGCTGCTGCGCGAGCACCGCTTCGACAGCCTGTCGGGCGCCGTCGCTCAGCGCGGCGAGAGCTGGCGCGCGAAGCTGCCGGCGTGGCGCGCCCAAGAGCTGCTCGGGTAGTCCCGCAGCAGCGCCTCGCGCTTGGCCTTGGCCGGCTCGCCCGTGCCGGACGCGGCCTCGAGCGTCGCCAGCGCGTCGAGGAACAGGTGGCTGCCGTCGCGCTGCGGCGCGGCTTCGGCGAAGTGCGACATGGCTTCCTGGGCGCGGCCCTGGCGCAGCGCGAACAGCGCCTGCGCGTAGCGGCCCGCGGGCGTCGCGAGCAGCTCTGGGGGCAGCGCCGCGAGGCGCTCGAAGTCGCTCTCCGTCAGGCTGTGCTCGGTTGCTGCGAGCGCGAGGAAGCTGAGCTCGGCGCGGGGCTCGACGGCGTGGCCGAGCACGCGGCGCATCCCCTCTAGAGCCTCCAGGCCGCCGATCTGTCGTGCCCGCAGCCGCGTCTCCAGCGCCCAGAGCGGCAGCGACGTCGGGAACGACTCGAGCAGCGCGTGGACCCGCGCCTCTGCCTGCGTGAGGCCGACGGTGTCGACCAACCGCTCCGCCGAAGCGCGCAGCGTCTCGCTGCCGTCCTGGCTGCGGGCGACGCGCTCGATGTGCGCGACCAGCATCTCCTCGGTCTTGAGGTCGATGCCGTCGACAGGGTGGTCGAGCAGGAAGTGCACGATCCGGCCCTGCGCGCCGTCGTTCGCGAGGTGCGCCAGCGCCATCGTGACGATCGGCTTGCGGGCTTCCTCGGCGCCTTCGCAGGCGAGCGGCGCGTGCCGGTAGAACGCCTCGAGCAAGCCGTCACGGTCCGCGGCGTAGGGCCCTGAGAGCAGCGCGTGCAGCGTGACGCAGGCCTGCTGCGGCGCGAGCTGCCCGCATATCAGCGAGAGGTCGTCGGCGGTCCAGGGCTGGAGCTGGGGCGCCGCCAGCAGCTGGGTCAGGCGCGCCTTGTCGGCGGCGTCGTCGAAGCCGCCCGCCTCGAAGCTCGCGACGACGCTCTGCGCGCCGAAGCGCAGGGTCAGAGGGGAGTCGGCAGCGCCGCCCTTGGAGATCGCGTCGACGACGCGGAGCTGCAGGCCCGGCGGCAGCGCGTAGCCGTCGTGCTGGCTTGCGTAGGCGACCTCGCGCAAGAGCACGGGCGTCGGCGTCACGCCGCGCAGCAGCGGTTCGTGCTGGGCCGCGGCGCCCGCCGCGTCGCCG
>JBERSB010000439.1:0-6406 GCA_041236755.1 Luminiphilus sp.
CTCGCGCGCGCGGCGCTGGCGCCTGTGTTCTTTCTACAGACAGTCGCTGCAGGTCGTCGATGACCGATCGGTAGCGGTCGTCGGGGCTGGCTCGGTGCCGCCCCCGCTTCTCTTGACTGTGGCATGGGCTTGGAGAGAGGCCCTGTTCTCGTGCTCGACTACGTCGCGATCCTGGTTGCAGCCGCGCTGACAACGGCGCTTCTGGCGCCGTTGTGCGGGCGCATCGCGCGGCGCTTCGGCATCGTCGACAACCCCGGCCTGCGCAAGCAGCACAAGGACGCGGTCCCCTACCTGGGCGGCGTCGCCGTCCTGCTCGGCGTCTTTGCTGGCATCGCGGCGCTGCTGGCGCTCGGCGGCGCGCCGGAGTCTCGGCTGGCCCTGCCGGACGAGCGGGTGCTCGCGATTCTGGTGGGCGGGCTCGCGCTGTTCGGCCTGGGCCTCCGCGACGACATCAAGCCCGTCCGCGCGCGTCACAAGATGATGGTGCAGGCGCTCGTCGCGATCGCGCTCTGGTGGTGGGGCGTGCGCTTCGAGGTGGTCTCCTTCGGTGACTGGGGCAGTCTCGAGCTCGGCGTGTTCTCGCTGCCGGTGACGGTGCTCTGGATCGTCGCGGTCGCGAACTCGCTCAACCTCATCGACGGGCTGGACGGCCTCGCGGCGGGCCTCGGCGCGATCGCGGCTCTCGCGATCGCCTGCGTCGCGGAGCGCGCGGGCAGCGAGCCTACGATGACGCTGCTGCTGGTGCTCGCCGCAGCCCTGGTCGGGTTCCTCGTCCACAACCGGCACCCGGCGCGGATCTTCCTGGGCGACGCGGGCAGCCTGACGATCGGCCTGCTGTTGGCTGCGTGCGCCGTGACCGCGGGCCCGGCGCCCGGCGTGGCGACGTCGTTCACGTTTGCAGGGCCGTTCCTGGCGCTCGGCGTGCCGATCCTCGACATGGTGTTCGCGATGACGCGGCGCGTGGTCGAGCGCCGCGGGCTGTTCTCGGCGGATCGCAACCACATCCACCACCGCCTGCTCGGCCTGGGCTACAGCCACGGCAAGACCGTCGCCATTCTGTGGTGCGTGAGCGCGGGCCTGACCGGCTTCGGGCTTGCGATGCTGCACTCGGCCTCGACGCCTGGCCATCACGTGAGCGTGTTCGTCGTGGTCGTGCTGCTGCAGGTGTTCTTCTTCCGCGCAGCGGGTGCTGTGCGCCTGCGCGACTCCTACCGCGGGTTCCGCGACGCCGCGGTGCGGATGCGCGAGGCAAGGGACACGAGCCGGGAGTACGACGACCTGGAGCTGGCGTTCCGCACCGCGTCGACGATGACGGAGTGGTGGCGCACGGTCGAGCTGAGCGCAGCCCGCCTGGGCTTCACGGGCCTCAAGCTGGCGCTCAATCGCCGAGACGGGAGCGTGCAGGTGTGGACCTGGAGCAGCAGCGACGGCCACGGCAAGACCATCCGCTCGGTGCTGCCGATCACGGACCGCCGCGTCGGCAAGATGCTGCCGCTCGAGGTCGAGGTGCTCGCCGACTCCCTGGAGATGGCAGCGCAGCGGATCGCCACGCTCGGCAAGCTGCTGGATCGGCACAGCGTCATGGCGCTCGCGGAGAAGGCGCCCGCGCGCCAGGCGCAGGGCGAGGAAACGAGCGACCCGGTCGGGCCGCCGGCTTCGCAGGCGGTCGGCAACAAGGCTTGAGGCCGCTCAAGCGCTCGCTGTAGTTGCCACGCATTGCTACGTAGCGCCGTTACGGACTGAGCCTCAGTTGCCCGTGCCCTGTCCGTTGATGCCGAACGGGCTGTAGAAGATGTTGGCCTGGATGCGGATGGCTTGCGCGGCGGCCTCTCGGGTCCACGTCCCGATCGTAGGCTGTATCGAGATGATGTCGCCGGGTTTGATACGGACCTCCTGCTGCCGCCACTCGCTGCCGCTGATCTCGAACGAGACCGCGAGGATCTCGCCGTTCGGCTTCTTGCGGTAGACGGTTGCATAGGGCGGCCCTGCGATCGGGTCGGGGCCGCCGGCCATCGCGATGGCCTGCATCAGGTTGTATTCCGTGTCTCGGGGATACTCGAAGACACCGCCTCCGCCTCCGCCTCCGCCTCCGCCGCCGACCAAGCCGATCACCGTGAAGATCGCAGGATCCCAGCGCTCGACCTCGATGGTCTCGCCGCCTTCCAGCGGGATGTCGACGAACGGGATGTTCAGCCCCTTGACCGGAAGCAGGATGGCCTGAGGCTCGCCGCCGTCGTCGCCGGGCCGCTCGATGCGGATCTGCCGCGCGCCGCTCGTGGTGTCCGCGGAGTTCATGATGCCGCCGGCAGCCGTCAGCGCGCCGACCAGCGACAGGTTGTCCGCCGTCAGGTCGTGATAGCCGGGTGCGCTGACGTTGCCGAGCACGGCGACGCGCCGGGTCCTCGGCTCGGCGACCTGGACCAGGATGGTCGGGCGGTACTTGAGGTACTTCGGGTAGACCGCTTCGCTCAGCTTCTTCTCGATCTGCGCCAGCGTCAGGCCCGCGACCTCGACCTGGCCCAGGCGCGCGAGCGGGATGGTGCCGTCCTCGGCGACGCGCACTTGGAGCGGCGACGGGTAGCCCTCGGGCAGCGCCGCGCCGAAGCCGCCGATCGAGAGCACGTCGGCGGTGACTACGACGTAGGGGCCGCGCCGGAGTGAGGCCCTTGGCAGCTGCGTGCCATCGAACTCCGGTTTGATCGGGCCCGCGGCCTCAAACTCCCTCAGCATGGCCTCGTCCGGCCAGTAATAGTCGCCCGTGTTGCAGCCGGCGCTGATCAGCAAGAGGGCGGCTAGGCGGATCGTCGTTTTCATTTGGGGGTCGGGCTCACCCGTGCCGAAAGGTAGCAGTACGTCGGTGCGAATGCCAAGCTGCTGCTGGCCCGCTGCCCCGGCCGTGTTAGCGTCTTCCAACATACACGCAGGACCCAGGCCTGCGGGGATCATGTCCGGCAATCAGCCACAACCGTCGAGCCCGATGAACGCTGCTGCTCCTGCTCCTTCCGAGGGCCACGAGCTGACGTTCGGGCAGGTGCTGGCGCTGCTCTGGCGCGGCCGCTGGACGATCCTGATCACTGCCGTGCTCGTCACGATCGCCAGCTGGTTCTACAGCCAGAGCCAGGGCACGATATGGCGGGCGTGGTCGCGCGTCTACGTCGACCGCGGGGGCAACTCGCAGCTCGGTCCGGAGGTGCTCGCGCTGGGCTTCAGCGGCCGCAACTACGCCGAGACCCAGGCGCAGGTGATGGTCTCGAGCGAGGTGCTGCGCGGCGCCATCGAGCTCTTCCTGATCGAGTTCCCGGATCCGCAGATCGCGGGCGGCGGCCGCGTCACGGTCCCGTGGCTCAAGTACCGGCTCCGGTCACGCGTGGGCAGCGACAACGACATCATCACGGTGTCGCTGGACAGCCCGCACAGAGAAGAGGCCTGCGCGCTCGTCAACCAGGTTGTCGACGGCTACCAGCAGTTCCAGCGCAAGATGCAGAAGAACTCTGCGACGGAGCTCTACGGGCTGATCGACAAGGACCGCCGGCGCTACGAGAGCGAATACGAGCAGGCCCTCAAAGAGCAGGACGAATATCGCAAAGCCAATCAGGGGATCGGCCCCGAGGTGACCAACCTGGACGGGGCGCAGGCGGGCCTCGAGCAGGTGCAGGAGTCGCTCAAGGAGGCCGAGCGCAACCTCGCGATCGCGCTGTCGGACGTCGAGACCGCCACCAGGCTCGCTGACCAGCCCGAGGTGCTGGCGCAGATGTCGTTGGGGATGGCTGGCGGCGGTGCGCCGTTGCTCACTCCGCCCGCGCCGGTGGCGACGCCCCAGGCGGCGGCCGGCATCATGAGCCAGATGGAGGCGCTCGAGCTGCAGCGCGCGGAGCTGCTCACGGAGCTCCAGCCGAGCCATTGGCGCATTGAGTCGATCGATCGCAACATCACCGCGATCCGCGCCCGCCTCGAGGAGTTGCAGCGCATCGACCGAGCAGAGCTCCAGAGCTACGGAAAGGCGCTGCTCGGCATGCTCAATCAGCAGGCCGAGGTCGCGAAGATCCAGCGCGATCAGCTGCGACAAGAGGCGGCCGAGGCGCAGTCGGCGCTCTACGCCGTCGACGGGCACGCGGTCGAGTTCGGCAAGCTGCTTGCTCGTGCCGATCGGGCGAAGCGAGCCTTGGACACGGCGTACAACGAGCTGCAGCGGATCAACATCGACGAGGACGCGAGCAAGACGTTAGCCCACATCCTCGACTACGCGCTTCCCGACCAGGCCGAGGTCGCCGCAGGCCGTCCGATCCGGCTCTTGACCGGCCTCTTGTTCGGCCTGCTGCTCGGCATCGGGCTGGCGTGGTTCCAGGACCTGATCGATCCGCGGATGCGGTCGCCCGACGAGGTGCGCCGCCGCACCGGCCTGCCGATCCTTGCCACGCTCCCGCACACGACGGCGCGGCCCGAGGACGGCGTCACGATGCTGGACGTCTGGGACAGCGAACGGCAGTTCGCCGAGGCGGCGCGCTCGCTGCGCACGGCCGTCTACTTCGGCCTCGCGCAGACCGACGGCAACATCGTGCAGGTCACTTCGGCAGCGCCGCAGGACGGCAAGTCGACGATCTCGTCCAGCTTGGCGATCGCGATGGCCAAGGCCGGCCAGCGCACGCTGCTGATCGACGCCGACCTTCGCAAGCCGACCCAGGCCAAGCGCTTCGGATACGACAACCAGCGCGGCGTCTCGACCGCGGTCGCGGACGACGCGCCGCTGTCCGACGCCGTACAGATGACCGATCTCGAGGACCTGCATCTGCTGCAGAGCGGCCCGATCCCGCCCAACCCGACCGAGATCCTCAACAGCGACCGCTTCGCGCGTCTCCTCCAAGAGGCCAGCGAAGAATACGATCGGGTCATCGTCGACTCGCCGCCGCTGCTCCCGGTCGCCGACTCTCGCATCCTGGCGTCGAAGTGCTCCGGGACAGTGCTCGTCATCAGCACGGGCAAGACCACGCGCAAGAACGCGACGGGTGCCGCCAACGCGCTGGCTCAGGCCAGCGCGCGCGTGCTCGGTATTGCGCTCAACTACGCCGAGCGTGGCCGCGGCTACGGCTACGGCTACGGCTACGGCTACGGTGGCTACGGCTACGGTGGGTACGGCTACGGTGGCTACGGCTACGGCGGCTACGGCGCCGAAGCGAGCTCGACGCCGGAGGTCAAGGTGACCAGTGGCCGCGTAGCAGCCCAGGCAGCGTCCGGACAAGCACCGCCGGCGCGGCGGCGCCCCGAATCCAGCCCAGCGCTGCCTGCTGGCGACGCTCCCGCCGAGGACGGCGCGTAACCGCGGCTGAAGGCGATCCGTGGCCTCGATCCTCGTCGGACTGCTCGTTCTGTTCGCGCTCTGGATCTGCCCGTTCTGGCGCCAGCAGCGACATTTTCTGCCGCTTTACTTCTGGGCGATCTACGCGGGGCTAGGGCCCGCGCCTGTGTTCGGAGTCTCGCTGCTCCGATTCCGGTGGGTGCTGGGATGCGCATTTGGCGCGGTCGGGCTCTTTCAGTATCTGAAGCTTGGTCGCCAGACGCTCGACTCGATGGTGGTGGGGCCGGCGTTGTTCATTGCTTGGGCAGGCATCACAGTCATCTACTCCGACATACCGGAGTATTCGCTCGCACGGGCGGTGGCGCTCGTGCCCGGCTATCTGGGAGCCTTCCTCGGAACGCGCGCCTTGCTGCAGGAGTCTGACGGACTCGAGAACGCCATCCGCTGCATCATGACTTTCGTCGGAGTGGGCGCATGCGTAGCGGCCATTTACTACTTCACCGGGGCCAACCGGATCGAGGGCTTCGGCGGGCGCTTCCACGGTCACTTGAAGGCGACAGGCACCGGGAATGTGCTGACGTCCTCGCTGCCATTCTTGATCCTTGGATGTTCCATGACGGTCGGCAGGGCGCGCCTTGCACTTGCTGGCCTCACATTCTTCGCGACCTACTTGCTCCTAATCACACGGTCAAGGGCTCCAATGGCAGGGGCAGCTGTCGTGCTGCCGGTTGCATTTGCAGCAATCCTTGCCCGAATGAGGACAGGTCAGATCGCCTTGGTTACTGCCGCATGCTTCCTTGTCGGCGGGATCCTCTGGATCGGGCTTGCAACAGATGATACTCGCGAATTCTTGAGGCTCGACAGTGAAACGCGCGGTGACCGCTGGGAGGTGATCTTCGAAAGGGCGATGGAGAGCCCCGTAGTCGGCCACGGTCTCGGTACTGTTCGCTACATCACCGACGGCCAGATGGTCACGTGGTCGCTCGAATCTGGTCGCGCCGGGCAGATGCACAGCCACAATGAGTATCTGTCTTTGTTTTACGATGCTGGCGCGTTGCCACCGATGCTGCTTCTGTGCTTTGTCATGGCGGTAGGATTTGCCGGCCTTAGGAT
>JBERSB010000440.1:0-8741 GCA_041236755.1 Luminiphilus sp.
TGCACGCGCGCACGTAGGCCGTGAGCACGGGGCACGCGCACTCGGGCTCGTCGCTGTGCGCTTCGCCGGCCAGCCACGAGACCATCTCCATGGCGCACATGCCGTCGTCGCGCGAGGGGTGGGAGCCCCGCTTCAGGGGGTGTTGCTCGATCAGGCGTCGCATCGTTCGGGGGGCGCGCAGCGGCGCCCTACAGGGATCTCCGCTACAAGCCTACCCCACGCAGACCGGCCGCGCGGCGAGGTGCCGGGCAGCGCCGATGGCACCGCGCGCTGCGCCCGCCGCCGCCGGGCGCAGCGCGACCGGGCGCCCTGGTATGGGCCGCGACGCTACTGCAGTCCGAGCAGGCCGGCCGGCACGCGCTCGAACGCGCCGCTCGGCCGCGGGATGCGCAGCGCCTTGGCGAACAGCGCGACGCCGAAGCCCGGCGTGATCGGCAGCGCCGACTCGAGCCCTGCCGGCAGGCCGGGCCCCATCGCGAACGCCACGACCTCGCGGTCGTAGCCGTGCGGCGTTCCGTGCGAGGCGGGGATGGTGCCGTTGCTCCAGTACGGCTGGGTCACGAACTGCACGTCGCCGCCGCGCCCCTCGAACGAGGCCAGCGCCAGCGCGCGGCGGATCGGGTCCTGGTGGTCGTGGTCGTCGACGACGTCGTCGGTCGCATATGCGACCATCACGCCGCGGGCCTTCGAGGCGGCGGCCGCAGCAGCCGCGAGCGCCTCGGCGCGGCGCGGCGCGATCGCTGCGGTGTCGAGGTAGACGGAGTTCTCGCGGACGCGCTCGACGTAGCTGCGCGACTCCGGCAGCGGCCCCAGCGCCGCGCGCAGGCCGGCCTCGACCGCCGAGCCGACCCAGGCGTCGATCGGGCCGCGGCCGGCCGCCACGCCGCCTGCGCGCGCCTGCTCGGGCGTCGGTCCGACCCCGTGGTCGGCCGTCAGGAAGATCGACCAGCGCCCCTCGCCGACCTCCTTGTCGAGCATCGTGAACAGCGCGCCCAGGTCCTGGTCCAGCCGCAGCAGCGCGTCGCGCGCCTCGACCGAGTCGGGGCCGAAGTTGTGCCCGACGACGTCGGTCGACGAGAAGCTGACGCACAGAAGGTCCGGCGTGTCGTCCTTGCCGAGCTCCATCCCGCGCACGGCAGCGGCCGCGGCGTGCATCACCACCGTGTTCCCGAACGGCGACGCGTAGAGCTGGCCGTAGTAGGCAGCGCCCGGCTTGTCCATGCCGCCGGTCATGGGCTGCGGCAGGACGCGGCCGCCGCTGCCGTTGCCGTGCGCGCGCTCGTAGGGGCGGTCGTCGACCAGCCCTTCGTAGGCCGCGGCCGGACCGACGAGGTCCCAGGGCTTGCCGAACCAGCCGTCGATCTGCCGCTCGCGGTTGAACGCGGTGATCCAGTCGGGCGTCGCCTCGACCCAGCTGGTGTTGGTCACGAGGTTGCCGGTCGACTTCTCGAACCACGCCGCGACGTCGGCAGCGCCGCCGGCCATCAGGATCGCCGAGCGGTCCTTCCAGGAGACCGACGCGACCTTGCTGCCGGGCACGTGCGCCTTAAGCGAGTCTGCGAGCGTCGGCGCCTGCAGGTTCGCGGGGCCCCGGTCCTTGCCCTCGGGCAGGTCCGGCAGCGCTTCGGCGGTCGCGGCGACGCAGTAGACCGCGGCCTGCCGCTCGCGGGACCACCACTGGTTCTTGACGATGCCGTGGCGGCTGGCGGGCGCGCCGGTGCCGATCGTCGCGTGGCCGGGGCCGGTCTCGGTGCAGGCGTGCTGATACGCGCAGTGCGCGAAGCGCACGCCCTGCTTGCGCAGCCGGCGGAAGCCCCCGTAGTCCGAGTAGAACGCCTCGCCCGACGCGTAGACCCACTCGGCCAGCTGGTCGACAGAGCAGAGCACGACGAGCCGCGGGCGCTGCTGCGCGCAGGCAGCCGCAGCGAGCAGGCAGGCGAGGACGAACGTGCAGCAGGTGCGGATCTTCACGCCAGTATCTTGGCGACGCGCTCGACCGTTCGCCACGGCAGAAGGCCGAGATGGTAGACCGCGATCGAGTCCACCGCGCGACCCTCGCACAGCGCGCGCACCCGCATCAGGTCCTCGTCGCAGGCGAACTGCGGCGCCTTGGGCCAGATGCACAGGCGCCGAGGCGACCCGGCCGTCGCCTTCGACTCGACGTGGTCGAGCACGCTCTCGATCTCGGCGGGGCCTTCGCCGTAGCAGGTGAACACGCGCTCGTCACCGGCGGGGAACGCGGCAGCTGACGCGACCGAGAGTTGGCTACCCGTGAACCAGCGGTCCGGGTGCACCTGCACGGCCCGCGCGCACGCCCCGCTCGCGGCTACCACCTCGGAGGCTACGGCCTCGACCGACCGACGCCGGACCGCGAGCACGGCCTCGACCCAGGCGCGCTGCGCGTCGTCGAGCGAAGGATCGTCGAGCGGCGCCGCCGGCGGATTCATCGCGTCGGCGTCGGTCGTGACCGCGTCGACGAAGCCGCGCACGGCAGCGCGGTGTCCCTCGCCGTCCTGGCCCAGCTCTCGGTGCAGCCGAAGGCACGCGTCGCAGAAGCAGGCCGACAGCGCGAACGCCAGCAGCCCCTTGGGCGTGAACGACTTCTTGTCGTGGTGGCTGGAGTGCTGGATGCCCATCTGGCCGAGCGCCTCGAGCTCGATGACCCCGAGGCCCTCGTGGCGGGCGAGGTCGCGCACCAACTGGGCGTGGTAGGAGCGCACCGCGGGCTGCGCCGGACACAGCGCATACGGGTAGCGGTCACCGTGCGCGTTCTCGACCGACAGGTGCGGCGCGGCGGTGCCGAACTGCGTGTTGTGGCCGAAGACCGTCCACGCCCGCGTCTTCAGGCCGAGGCCCAGAGCCTCCTCGCACAAGCGCTCGAGCGGCGACGGGCCTTCTGCAGGGACCTCGCTCGAAGGCCGCGGAACCAGCTCGCCGTAGTCCCCCGTCGGCCGGAAGTGTACGCAGCCGTCCTCGAGGAAGCGCACGCGGCGATCGGGGTTCCAGGGCGTCAACCAGCGGCCGTCGTGGTAGCTGGTCGCGATCGACAGCTCTTCGAAGCCGAGGTCGCGCAGCCTCGCCAGGCCGCCGTTTCCGGCGAGCGCGCGCAGATCGAACGGGTGCACGTAGAGCGCCAGTTGCATGGCGTGAGCGTAGAGGCCTGCGCGCGCGGTGCTACCATGCGGTGGTGTCCCACCACCTGACCTCGACGTTCGCCCTCCTCGCCGCGTTCGCGGCGTCGGCCGTAGCCCAGAAGAACGACGCGCAGCCGGCGATCGTGAGGCAGGCCTCCTCGAAGGGGACCGCAGCGCCCGGCCGTGACCTGACCTTCCAAGACGGCAGCCCCGCGACCACGTTCTTCCACAAGGAGCACGACGAGGCCCACCACCACGACACCTGCAAGGTGTTCCACCACGTCCGCGCGCTGGACGGCACGCTGTTGACCAAGGGCAACGGCGGCATGTTCCAGCACCACAAGGGCCTGTTCATCGGCTGGAACCGCACGGCGTGGAACAAGCGCCGCTTCGACTTCTGGCACATGCCCAAGCAGGAGCTGCAGGTCTTCGTGGGCTTCCTCCCCCACACCGCGCTCGGCATGCCGAAGGGGGCGCAGGTCTGCAAGGTCGACTGGATCACACCGGAGGGCGAGGTCGTCGTCGCCGAGCGCCGCGGCCTGCACCTGATGGCACAGCACGAGGACTTCTACGTGCTGCACCTCCGCAACGAGCTGCGCGCCCCCAACGGCAAGGTGCGCCTCGCGGGCGACCCGCAGCACGCCGGCCAGCAGTTCCGCGCGCCGCAGACGTTCGCGCCCAAGGACGCCGTCAAGGTGTCCTACGTGCGCCCCGCTGGCGCCGAGGCCCGCGGCAACGATGTCTGGACCGGCTGCGACTGGATCGCCGAGATCCAGCCGCACGGCGAGCAGCGCTACACCATCCTGCGCGTCGAAGGCCGCGACAACCGCGGCGAGACCACCTGGTCGACGCGCGACTACGGCCGCTTCGGCGCGACCCGCACGGTCGACGTGACGGAGGAGCGCCCCCTGCGCCTCGATCAGTACTATGTCATCGCTGCCGGCGCGCGGGACGCGACGTGGTGCGCAGCGCAGGCCGCGAAGCTTCGCCGGACGCCTGCCCCGAAGGCCGGCGACTAGCGAGCGCCGCGCGCGCGGAGTCGACGTTCGGCCGTTTGCCTCGCGCTCAACGCTGCTCGCGCAGCTCGATCTCCAGCAACGTCACCGCGCCCGGCTTGGCGACGAACGCGCGACGCACGGGTTCACAACCGCGCACGCGCAGCTCCAATTCGCCGGCCCCCGGCCCTACGGGTGGCAGCAGGAAGGGCTCGGACAGGTCGACGGCCGGCCCGAACGGCGACGCCTCGTAGCCGTCCTCTGCGTCACGCTGACGGTATCTACCCGTGCAGTCCACCACGCCCCCGGCGAGGCGCAGCGTCAGCCGTTCGATGGCCCTGTCGGGCGTCGGCTCGGGCCACTTCAGCGCGAGCTTCAGCATGCTCTGCGGCTGCCCCGCCCAGATCACCAGCTCCTGCCGACTGCCGGGGGCGACGAAGACGTCCCGCGTGATCCGGGGGAACAGCGCGACACCCTGCACCAGCTCTCCGGCGTCGATCGAGATCGACCAGTTCCCGGCCGGCAGGGTCCAACCGCGCGCTGCGTCCGACGGCACGCGGTCGTCGTCGAGCTGCCATCGCGACAGCGGCAGGAGCGCGTGGGCGCGTAGCGGCTCGATCCGCTCGCCGGCGGCGTCGAGCACGACCAACGCGACCTCGCCTCGAGCGTCGTCATCGGCGTAGTCCATGCGCAGGTCGACCTGCGCCCGGTAGATCCCGCTGCGGACGTCGTGGGCGGTCTCGATGGGCACCGAGCCACCCGGGCGGATCCCGAGGAACAGCCAGGTCCCGCCGAAGGGCGACAGCAGCTGCGTCGAACCGCTGCGGGCCAGCATGGAGAAGGAGTCGCTCGGCTCCGTCGCCGCTGCCGTCGACGACGACGCGCGGAACGGCGCCTCGCCCGACCAACGGTCACCGCTCAGGTCCGCGTTCGGCAGCAGCGCTCCGTCTGCTCCGACCATGCGCAGCGTGATCAGCTGGGCCTCGACCCGCAGCTCGGTCCGGGGCGCCCCGGTCCTCACCTCGAAGCCCTCGGCGATGCCCTCCAGCTCCAGCACATAGCCGCCGGGCCGGAGACCGTGGATGTTCACGCGACCGTCGTCGTCGCTAGTCGTCGATGCGCGCCGCCGGAGCGCGCCCGCGGCGGCTGCCCCGGGTCCTGCGTGAGGTTCGACGAGGCCTACGTCGCAACCGACGCCCGCGATCGGGCTGCCGTCGCCGAGCACGAGGCGCACGGCCAGCGTCTCGTCGTAGGCGCCGAGCAGCTCCAGGTCCCCGAGCTCGCGAGCAGACGCGGCGTCGAGACCGACGAGCCGACGCTCGTACGCACCGACGTCGACCGCGCGGGCGCGCAGGAAGTAGTCCCCCGGGCTGTCGTAGAAGACCCGGAACGTGCCGTCCGGCCCCGACACCGGCGGAAGCCGCAACCCCGCGATGCCGACCCCGGCGATGCCTCGGTCGCCGCCTCCGTCGACGCGCTGCAGATCGAGCTCGGCGCCGACCACGGGGCGACCGACCGCGTCGACGACGCGCCCGCGCACCTCGCCCCGCACCGGCGTCAGCACGAGGCGCGCCGAGGCATCGGCGATCGCACCGCTGGCGGGGATCCAACCGTCCCGCTCGGCGCGGGCGACGAGCTGCAGGCCGTCCTCGACGATGCCGTCGAGATCCGCGAGCGCGTCGGTCCGCAGCTCGAAGCGCCCCGCTGCGCCGGTCTGCGCGACACCCAGCACCAGCCCGTCGCCGGGCTGCAGGTAGCGCGCGACGACGCTCACGGACGCGCCCTCGACGGGACGAAGACCGCCGCCCGCGTCCCCGAGCACCACGCCGCGGAACACGCGCCCCTGTGGCCCAGCATCCGCCCGGCTCGGCGCGCGCACCGGCGCCTGCGCGACCGGTGCCTCCTCGACGGCGCCGGCCTGCGAGGACTCGGCGAGCGCCCCCGCCGTAGACGGCGGCGGCGGCGCGGCGGCGCTGGTCGCGAAGGTGTTCGGCCACGCGACCGCGGCAGCGGCGACCACCAGCAGCAGGAACACGGCTCCGAGCAGCTTGTTCTTCATCACATAGGCTCCCCACGAAACGGCGGCTGCGGACAGCGCAGCAGGTCTGGCAGCGCGCGCCGCGCCGCGCAGGACGGTCTCCCGCGCAGCGCTGAGGCTGCCGCTCTGCAGCAGCACGGCGAGGCCGGTCGCGACGCCCGCGGGCAGCGCGCCGCGCAGACGCTCCAGGGCGCGGTGCATCCTGCTGCGCACGGTCGCAGCCGGGACGCCCAGGCTGCGCGCGATCTGGGTCGGGTCCAGACCGTGCACGAGGCGGAGCACGCACACCTGACGGAACGGCTCCGGCAGCGACTCGATCGCTTCGCTCGCCTGCTGGGCAAGCTCGACGGTTGCCGCCAGTTCCGGCGGCTCCGAGGGGGCGGCGACCTCGATCCGATCGGGGTCGACCTTCCTCCGCTCACGGCGACGCAAACGGCGCACCTCGTGCGCGAGGATGCCGACCAACCACGGGCGCAGCGGCCGCTGCGGGTCCCAGCTCGCGCGCCGCTCGATGGCGGTCAGGAACGTCTCCTGCAGCGCGTCCTCAGCGTGCCCAGGGGCCAGCTGCGACGCCACGCACAACAGCCCCGGCGCGACCTCGTCGAAGACCCGGCCGAGCGCCTCGGGCGAGCCGGTCGCGCAGTAGCGCGCGAACTCGGCTTCGATCGAGGAGCTGCCCATCACAGGTGTATTTGACCCGAGCCAAGGCGAGCGTTCCCGGAATCCGCACGGTCCGTCTCCAGGTCTTTTGCTGCATCGGGTTACCGACCGGTCGCGGGCTGTGGGCAGCAGCTGCGCGCAGCCGTCGCCGCATCGCGCTGCTAGTCCTCTCCACCCGCGAGGCGCCGCTCGAGCTCGTCGACGCGCGCCTCGAGCGCAGCCAGGCGCTCCAGGACCGTATCGTCGCGGGTCTGCTGCGCCGCAGCACTCGGGGGCGCCGCGCGAACGGCCTCTTCGGCCTCGTCCGCGGGCGACGCGGCCTCGCCGTCCGGACCCAGCAGGTGCGCCCAGCGCGCGTCGCGCTCGCGCGGGCGCTTTGGCTGCAGCGTGACGAGCGGCTGCGGCCGCGCCGCCAGGTCGCGCAGCACGTCCTCGATCTGCGCCGGCGTGCCGTGGAAGCCCAGGCGCGCGACCCGCGGCTTGAGCGCGCCCGGCGCCTGCGGACCGCGCACCAGCAGCTCGCAGAGCACCGCGAGCGCGTCGTCGCCGACCCCGAGCAGCTCGTCGAGCTTGTGCCGGAACTTGGTCGCGCGGCCACCGCCCTCGACCCGCGCGATCACCTCGCGCTGGTGCAGCGACATGCAGGCGCCCGCGACCTCGAAGGGCTCGAGGTCCATCACCGGGTCGCGGTTGTTCTTCTGGTTGCAGCCCGTGACCAGCGCGTTCTCGGTCATCGGGTAGGTGTCGGGCACCGTGCGCTGCTTCTCGATCAGCACGCCTACGATGCGGGCTTCGGTCCGGTCCAACTCCACCATGGCGACGATCCTCTCTGGGGTGTGCTACCGGCCAACCCCGGCACGCACGGCCGAGACTCTAACGAACGGGCCCGTGCACGGGCGACTGGTCGCCCCCCGCGCCGGCCCCAGTTCCAGGAACCGACGGAGCGCGGTAGCGTTGCCCGCGAGCCATGATCCGAACGACGCTGACGCTGCTCTTCGCGCTCGCTCCGCTCTCGCGGACTGAAGCGCCCGCCGCCTCCGATGCAGAGGCCCCTAGCGCAGCGGCGCACCCCGCGCGGCTGATCCGCGCCGAGGTCCGGGTCGGCAACAAGGTCGTCTTGCGAGGCACCACCTCGGACGACGGCAGCCCGGACGCCGACGAGGTCTGGCTCGCCGCCGACCAGGTCAAGCTGCTCCCCACCGAGCACTTCCAAGACCTCGAGGTCCCGGCGAAGGCGAACAAGCACCTCGTCGTCGGCACCCCGATTCCGCCGGACGGCGTGACCGACCACGAGCCGGCCCACCGCGACGCTGTCTTCTGGATCTCCGCCGGCGGCAAGATCGAGGGGATGACGCTCGAGATCGAGCGCACGACGACCCGGCTGGGCAAACCTGCCTGGAAGATCCCGCGCCACGTGCTGACGAACCGCTTCGACTTCCGCCTGATCGCGCGCTACCAGGCGCGGCAGCTGAAGAAGCTCGACCGCAAGAAGTGAGCTCCGGCTCAGGCGCCGTAGACGCGGCCCAGCCCGTCGCGGAACTTCGCGAGCAGCGCCCGGTAGGCGTCCGCGGCTTCGCCGGGCGCGGTCTCGGCGCCGACCCGCACGAACGGCGCGGCGACGTCGTCGGCGCTGACGTCGTCGCCGGCAGCTCGCCGTGACGCCCAGCACGCCTGCAGCGCGCCACCCAACGCCGCCGACTCGGTCTCCTCGAGCACGCGCACCCCGACGCCGAAGACGTCGGCGAGGATCTGGCGCCACAGCCGGTTGTTGGCAGCACCGCCCGTGAGCCGGACCTCCTCGACCTGCACGCCGAGCGCCTTGAGCCGCTCGAAGCCGAGCCCGAGGTTCAACGACGTGCCCTCGAGCGCGGCGCGGTAGAGGTGGCCCGCGCGCAGCGTGCCCGGCCGCATGCC
>JBERSB010000441.1:0-2521 GCA_041236755.1 Luminiphilus sp.
GGCGTGCTGGTCGCGTCGTTCGCGCGGCCCGAGAAGCGCGCGGCCGACGACGACGACAGCTGCTGCGCAGCGCCCGAACCCCGGACATCCGGCCTGGCAGCGCGGCTCGCTGGCGCGGTCCGCTTCGGGTTCGGCCCGGCGGTCGACAGCACCGCGACCTGGATCCTCACGGGCCTGCTGTTGTCCGCGATGCTGATGCCGTACGTCGACCGCGACTGGATCGCGTCTCTGCCGGCAGGCATCGACGTGCCCATCGCGGCGCTGATCGGCCTGCCCCTCTACGTCTGCGCGACCGGCAGCACCCCGCTCGCGGCGATGCTGCTGGTCCAGGGCCTGTCGCCGGGCGCGGTGCTCGCGCTGTTGTTGACCGGACCCGCGACGAACGTCACGACGTTCGGCGTGCTCGCGCGGCTCCACGGCAAGCGCACCGCGCTCGTGTTCGCCCTCTCCATGTGGCTCGGCGCCGTCGGGCTCGGCTACGTCGCCAACCTGGTGGTCGGCGCAGCCGCGGTCCCGGCGTTCGGCGACCACGCCCACGACTCCCCCACCGCGTGGCTGTGGCTCGCTGGACTCGCCGTGGTGTTCGGCTGTTCGCTGCTGCGGCAGGGCGTGCGCCCGTTCCTGGAGCGCCTGTTCGAGTCCCCGGCCAACCTCGACGCCGAGGGCCGCGCAGCGCACGGCCACGGCCATCCCCACGGACACAGCCACGACCACGGCGACGGGTGCGGCCACAGCCACGGCCCTTGATGAATCCCCGCGCGCGGCCTGCTAGGTTCGCGCCGTGGGAGTAACGGTCATCACCGGGCACCGGCTGGACGCGCTGTTCGACGCGCTCTGCGAGCAACTGCGCGCAGCACCACCTGCGCCCATGGCGACCGAGACCGTCCTGGTGCCCGCGCTGGGCGTCGCGCGCTGGCTGGAGCTGCGCCTCGCAGAGCGGCTCGGGATCGCCGCGGGCTTCGAGATGCCCTTCTTGGGCGCGTGGCTGCACAAGCTCACTGCACCCCGCGCCGACGACGACGTGTTCAGCAAGGACGTGCTGGCCTGGCGGGTGTGGCGCCTGCTCGGCGAACGCGCGTCCGAAGGCGACGGCGACCGGCGCTTCGGCGCCGCCAGCGACTACGTCGCGCACGACGGAGACGGCCGCAAGCGCCTGCAGCTGTGTCGGCGCATCAGCGCGTGCCTCGACGACTACCAGCTCTACCGCGACGACCTGCTCGAAGCGTTCGCGACCGGCGCCGACCGCGAGGAGCTGTCGCAGCACGCGGCGTGGCAGGCGCGCCTGTGGCGCGCGCTGCTGGAGGACGCGGACCTCGCGCTCGCGCCGCGGCCGGAGCAGCGACCGACCCTCGCCGACGGTGTGACCCCCCTGCCGCTCCACCAGCTGGACGGCGTCGACACGGCGCGCGACTGCCGCCGCGCGCACCGCATCGCGCTGCTGCGCACGAGGCTCCAGGACCCGGCGTGGTGTGCAGCGCACCTCCCGAAGCGCCTGCAGGTGTTCGGGACCAACACGATGCCCCCGGCGTTCCTGGACCTGCTGCACCGGATCGGTGGCGTGGTCGAGGTCACGATCTACGCGCCGCAGCCGACGCCGCACTACTTCGGCGACCTGCGCGAGAAGCGCGACCGCGTCGGCGACCACGGCCTGCTGGCCCGGTTCGGGACCGAGAGCCGGGACTTCCAGAGCTTGCTCGTCGACCTCGAGGAGCAGGGCGACGCCGACGCGCCGATCACCCAGCACGCCGTCGACGAGCTGGTCGAACGCGACGTCCCGGGCATCACTGCAGACGAGTCGCTCCTGACCTGCCTCCAGCAGGACCTCGTACAGGCCTACGACCGCGGCGCGCCCGGAGCCGAGCGGTTCGAGGTGCGCGCAGGCGACGACAGCCTGCGGGTCCACGACTGCCACAGCCCGCAGCGCGAGCTGGAGGTCGTGCGCGACCAGATCTGCGCGGCGTTCGACGCCGACGCTACGCTGCGGCCGGAGGACGTGATGGTGCTGGTCCCCGACGTCGAGCGCTACGCACCCTACGCACACGCTGTGTTCGGACCGCTGCAGGACAACCTGCCGTTCCACATAGCAGACCGCCACCCCGCGCGCGAGCTGCCGATCTGCCGCGCAGCGCTGCACGTCCTGGAGCTCGCGCGCAGCCGGGTCACGGTGTCCGAGGTGATGCAGCTGCTCGAGCTCGACGCCGTGCAGCGGCGCTTCCGGATCTTCGGCGGCGACATCGCGTCGCTGCGCCATCTGTGCGAGAAGGCGGGCGTGCGCTGGGGCCTGGACGGCGCGCAGCGGAGCGCCAGCTTCGAGCTGCCGCTGTTCGAGGACAACTCGTGGCGCCAGGGCCTCGACCGGCTCGTCCTCGGCAACCTCACCGGCCCGGTCGACGACCTCGTCTGCGGCCACGCTCCGGTCGGCGACACCACCGAGGGACGCGCCGAGCTGCTGACGCGGTTCGCGCGGTTCCTCGACGCGCTGTTCGAGCTGCTGCCGCCGCTGCGTGCGCCGCAGACCCTG
>JBERSB010000442.1:0-5928 GCA_041236755.1 Luminiphilus sp.
CCGCGCTGCGCACGCTCGGCGGGCAGCTGGGAGCCGACGCGCCCGAGGCGGTGTCCGCGGCGCTGCGCGACGCGCAGCGCGCGACCCAAGACTTCGTGGTCTGGCTCAACAGCGAGGCGCCCAGCAAGACCGGGCCGTCGGGCGTCGGCAAGGAGCACTACACCTGGTACCTGCAGAACGTGCACCTGGTTCCGATGACGTGGGAGGACGAACTGCGCCTGCTGCAGCGCGAACTCGACCGCGCGTGGACCAACCTGAAGCTCGAGGAGCACCGCAACCGCGAACTGCCCCAGCTGCAGGACGCCCGCACGCCGGCGGAGTACGCCGCGCTCGCCGACGAGGGCGTCGAGCGCCTGATGCGGTTCGTCGACGAGCAGCAGATCGTGCCCGTCCGGCCGAACATGGAGCCGGCGCTGCGCGCGCACATGGGCTCGTTCGTGCCGGCAGGACAGCGCAACTTCTTCGTGATCGCGATGCACTACGACCCGGTCACGCTCTACACGCACTTCTACCACTGGTGGGACCTCGCGCGCATGCGCGACACGCCGCACCCGAGCCCGGTGCGCCGCGGGCCGCTGCTCTACAACATCTTCGACAGCCGCGCCGAAGGTCTCGCCACCGGCGTAGAGGAGATGTTCTTGCACGCGGGCCTCTACGACGACCGGCCGCGCTCGCGCGAGATCGTCTGGATCATGCTGGCGCAGCGCGCGGCGCGCGGCATCGGCTCGCTGCTGGCGCACGCCAACGAGCTGACCATGGCCGAGGCAGGCACGATCCACGTCGACGGGACGCCGCGCGGGTGGATGAAGCGCGAGCCCGACCTGCTGCGCTTCGAGCAGCACCTCTACCTGCGGCAGCCCGGCTACGGGACCAGCTACGTGACCGGCAAGTACCTCGTCGAGCAGCTGATGACGGCGTGCGCGCAGCAGCGTGAGCAGCGGGGGCAGCCGTTCGTCGTGCGGGAGTTCTTCTCGGAGTTGAACGCTTGCGGCGTGATCCCGGTCTCGCTGATCCGCTGGCAGATGACCGGCAGCCCGGACGGCGTGCCGGGGCACAGCGGCGGCTAGCTGTGGATCCGTCCGGACGGGGGTTGCGAAGGGCGCGAGCGGCCGGGAACCTACGTCGCTCCACGATGCTCCGCACGCTGACACTCCTCGCGCTGGCCCTCGTGTCCGCGTCGACGCCGGCGCAGGACGAGGCGCGCGTCCTCGCCTCGTTCAAGAAGGCCTTCGCCGCGCCGAAGGGCAAGAAGCCGGCTGCGCCGCTCGCCGACAAGCAGGCTGCGCTCCGCGCAACCGAGGACCTCGACTCCGCCAAGATCGCGGCCGCGCTGGTCGCGGGCTGGGGCGGCCTGTCCACGGAGCTGGGCGCACTCGACGACCAGCGCGCGGCCTACCGCGAGGAGATGGCGGCGCTGATCAAAGGACAAGAGGCCTCGGAGCGACGCACGCTGCCCCAGGGCCAGTTCCGCCGCCTCAACGAGCTCAAGCCGCTGATCGCCGACCTCCGCTCGACGTGCGACGACCTGCGGGAGCTCCAGCTCCAGCTCGGGGACCGCATCTCCGACCTCCGGCGTCGGGACAGCGTGCTCTACCTGCTCAAGAAGGTCACGGGCAACAAGAAGGCCGACCTGCCGCTGCGCCTCGCCGCCGGTCGCGCCATCGGAGCGTCCTCGAGCGAGGTCATCGAAGAGCTCGCGACCGCCGTCTCCCGCGCGCGCAAGGCGCCCGAGCAGATCGTGCTGCTGGACGCGATGGCGCTGGCCGGCGAAGCGGCGCAGGTGCACGCGACGCCGGTGATCGAGCTCTTGTCGAGCAACGAGGACGCCGTCGCAGAGCGCGCCGCGCTGGCGCTCGCCAAGATCGCGGTTCCCGACGCGGTCGGTCCGATGATCACGCTGCTTTCGCGCAGCACCGGACAGATGAAGCTGCGGGTCGCCGCGGCCCTGGAGGTGCTGACCGGCGAGCAGCACGGCGACAACATCGGCGCCTGGAACGCGTGGTGGAAGGCCGAGGGGCCCGGCTTCCGGTCGAGCGGCCGCGCGCTGGGCGGCGGCACCCCCAGCCACCGCAAGAAGACCAACGACAACTACTACTTCGGGATCCCGCAGGCCGACAGCAAGTCGATCCTCTACGTGATCGACTGCTCGGGCTCGATGCGGGCGCCGGTCAAGATGAAGGGCGGCACCGGCGACACCACGCGCATGGAGGCGTGCAAGACCGAGCTGATCCGCGGCATCGGCAAGCTGCAGCCGACGCAGAGCTTCGCCATCATCTGGTACAACGACCTCCCCCACTTCTGGGAGGAGAAGATGCTGCCGGCGAGCACAGCGAACGTCGAGCGCGCGCAGGAGTTCGTGCGCGGCCTCACGCACGCGTCGAGCACCAACATCCACGACTCGCTCGAGGTCGGCTTCGGCCTCGCCGGCCGCGGCGTGCACGACAAGTACTACGGCACCGAGCTCGACACGATCTTCCTGCTCACCGACGGCTCGCCGACCAAGCCGGACGGCAGCCTCGACTCCACCGAGAAGATCCTGGTCGCCGTGCGCGCGTGGAACCCGCTGAAGCGCATCACGATCCACGCGATCGCCATCGGACAGAACCTCAACGAAGGCTTCCTGCGGCAGCTCGCGAGCGAGAACGGCGGCGAGTTCAAGCGCTTCTAGGCTCGCCGACAAGCGCTAGACTCAGCGGACCGATGATCCGCACACTCGCGCTCGCCGTCCCGGTCGCCCTCAGCCAGACGCTGCTCGCGCAGCACGGCTCGACGCAGCCCGACCCCAAGAAGCCGATGTTCGTCGCCGAGGCGAGCGACGAAGGGACCAAGAAGATCCCGACCATCCAGCTCGCCGACGGCCTGCGCGCCGAGCTTGTCGCGTCCGAGCCGGACGTCTGCAACGGCGTCGCGTTCAAAGTCGACGACCGCGGCAACATCTACGTCTGCGAGACCTTCCGCGTGCGCGACGGCGTGTTCGACAACCGCAACTACATGCGCTGGCTGGACGACGACCTCGCGGCGCTGACCGTGGCCGACCGCGTCGCGAAGTACGAGAAGCACATCCCCGAGAAGGTCGAGCAGCTCAAGTCGTACAGCGAGCGGATCGTGATGCTGGCCGACACCGACGGCGACGGCTCGCTCGACCGCGCGACGACGTTCGCCGAGGGCTTCACCGAACTCGAAGACGGCCTGATCGCGGGCGTGCTGCCGGTCGGCGAAGACGTCATCACGACGCTGATCCCCAAGGTCTGGCGCCTGCGCGACGAAGACGGCGACGGCGTCGCCGACCAGCGCGCGGTCATGTTCGACGGCTTCGGCGTGCACACCTCGCTGATGGGCCACGACATGCACGGCCTGATCGTCGGCCCCGACCGGCGGCTCTACTTCTCGATCGGCGACCGGGGCTTCCACGTCGAGCACGAGGGCAAGACGCACGCCTACCCGCACGAAGGCGCGGTGCTGCGCTGCGAGCTCGACGGCAGCGACCTCGAGGTCGTGCACCGCGGCCTGCGCAACCCGCAGGAGCTCGCGTTCGACCAGTGGGGCGACCTGATCACCGGCGACAACAACAGCGACGGCGGCGACAAGGCCCGGCTCGTGCAGGTGCTGCCGGGCGCGGACAGCGGCTGGCGGATCGGGTTCCAGTGGCTCAGCGACCGCGGCGCCTGGAACCGCGAGAAGATGTGGCACCCGCGCCACCCCGAGCAGACCGCGGGCGTCGTGCCCCCGATCCGCAACTTCGCCGACGGCCCCTCGGGGCTCGCATACGACCCCGGCATCGGCCTGCCCGACCGCTTCCGCGACTGCTTCTTCCTGTGCGACTTCCGCGGCTCGGCGAGCTACAGCGGCATCCGCACGTTCCGCCTGAGCCGCAGCGGCGCCGGCTACGAGGTGCAGGACCACGACAAGATCGCGTGGAACGTGCTCGCCAGCGACTGCGACTTCGGCCCGGACGGCTCGCTCTACCTGTTCGACTGGGTGCACGGCTGGTCGAAGACCGGCAAGGGCCGCATCTTCAAGGTGCGTACGCCGCAGATGGCCAACGACTTCAAGCTGCGCAGCGCCGCGCGCACGCTCGGCAGCGACTTCTCGAAGCTCAAGAAGTCGCAGCTGCAGCCGCTGCTCGAGCACCCCGATCGGCGCATCCGCCAGAAGGCCCAGTTCGCGCTGGTCGACCTCGGGGCCAAGGACGCGCTCGTCGCCGCGACCGCGCAGCGGTCCGCGCGCCTCGCGCGCCTGCACGGCGTCTGGGGCCTCGGCATCCTGCTGCGCAGCGGCGACGGCGACGCCGCGGGTCCGCTCGAAGCGCTGCTGTCCGACGACGACAGCGACGTGCGGGCGATGGCGGCGCGCGCGCTCGGCGACGCCCGCTCGAGCGGCGCGCGCGATCGTCTGACCAAGCTGCTCACCGACGACAACTCCCGGGTCAAGCGGGAGGCTGCGCTGGCGCTGGCGCGCCTGGGCGCCGAGGCCGACAAGGCGACCGGCAAGCTGTTCGACGCGGTTCGCCACAACGCGGACCGCGACGCCGTGCTCCGGCACGCGCTGGTCCACGCGCTCGCCGAGGCTGCGCCGCGCGGCGAGCTGACGGCGCGGATCGACGACCCGAGCCTCTCCGTGCAGCGCGCCACGCTCCTGGCGCTCGCGCGTCAGCGCGCGCCCGAGGTCGCCCGGTTCCTGAAGAGCCCGCACGAGCAGCTGCGCTACGAAGCGGCGCGCGCCATCTACGAGGCGCCGATCGACGCCGCGATGGCCGACCTCGCCCGCTTGATCTACGACGACCGCGCGGACAGCGAGCGCGTCGACTGGCGCGCGCTCAACGCCGCGCGCATGCGCGGCCAGGTCGAGGACGGCGAAGGCCTCATCCACGTCGCGACGTCGACCGAACACCCGAAGAAGGCCCGGCTTGAAGCGCTGGCGATCCTCGGCGAGTGGCGCAAGCCGCACGGCCAGTGCCGCGTGATCGGCAACTGGCGCCCCTGCGAGCGCGGCGACACCGCGCCGGTCGCGGCCGCGTTCCGAGGCGCTTGCGCGGCGCTCTTCGCCGACGACGTGACCGCCGCTGCGGCGGCGCGCGCTGCGGCCGAGCTGCAGCTCGGCGAGGTCTGGACGCTGCTCCAAGAGGTCGTTGCGGACCGCGGCCGCCCCGCCGACGCGCGCGTCGCCGCGCTCGACGCGCTCGCGAGTCTGGACGCAGCGGAGCTCAGCGCTGCGATGGAGGCGATCGACGCCGACGCGCCGGTCGAGCTGCGCAAGCGCGCCGTGGCCCTGCTCTCCAAGACCGCACCCGAGAAGGCCGTGCCTGTGCTGGACACGCTGTTGGCCAACGCGTCGATCGGCGAGCGGCAGGCGGCGTGCGAAGCGCTCGGCGGCATGCGGCACGAGTCGGCAGCAGCGCTGCTCGGGCGCTGGCTGGAGCGCATCGACAGCGGCGACGTGCCCGGCGCGATCCACCTCGACCTCTACGAGGCGGCGAAGAACTACCCATCGCTCGAAGACGTAGTGGCCGCGCGCGAGAAGCGGGCGACCAAGCTCGGCCCGCTCGGTCCCTACCAGATCTGCCTGGACGGCGGCAACGTGCGCAAGGGCCGCCGCGTGTTCCACGACGTCGAGGCGGTTCGCTGCACGCGCTGCCACAACCTGCGCGGCAACGGCGGCAACGCCGGCCCCGCGCTCGACGACGTCGGCGCGCGACTGACACCGGAGCTCCTGCTCGAAGCGCTGATCACGCCGAGCGCGCGCATCGCCGAGGGCTTCACGACCACCACGCTCGAGCTGACCGACAGCAGCGTGCTCTCCGGCGTGATCACCAAGGACCAGGACGGGCAGGTTACGATCGTCGGCATCGACGGCAAGCCGACCGACGTCCCGGTCGGGCGCATCCGCTCGCGGCAGGCCAACAAGGAGAGCGCCATGCCGCCGATGGGC
>JBERSB010000443.1:0-4012 GCA_041236755.1 Luminiphilus sp.
GCCCGGGCCGTTCGTGCTGACCAACCACTTCCGGCTGCGCGACGACGGGCGTCCGTCGGGCGGCGACAGCGTGGCGCGCGAGCGCACGCTGCAGCAGGGGCTCGCGGCCTGCGTGGATCTCGAGGACCGCGTCGTGGACCTGGACGAGGCGTGGTCGATGCTCTCCTCGGTGGAGGTCGGCGGCCGCCGCGAGTTCGGCACGCTGCACTCGCTCGTGTTCCGGCACGACCCGTGGCTGTTCGAGGTCCGCGTCGCGGAGACCCGCGACGGCGCCGTCGTCGCTGCGCCGAGCAGCACGCGCCGCTTCCGGCTGAGCCGCGAGCAGGTGTTCGGGGCGCGCTGAGGCGGCTCCGATCCGCGCCGGGCCGTCAGCCCGCGCTATGCTGCGGTGTATGGCGATCCGCCCCCTCGCGCTCGCGCTGCTCACGATCACCGTCGCGAACGCGCAGGCGCCGCCGGGCTTCAAGACCTACGAGAACAAGCTCGCGCCGCTGACCTTCTACTACCCCACGGGCTACAAGGAGGTGCCGCTGCCGCCGACCGAGCAGCTGCTGGTCGCGAAGTTCGTGCTCGAGAAGACGCCGCGGGCGCTGAAGAAGATCGACGCGCGCGTGCTGCGGGCGGTCGCCCCCGAGCTCCGCGTCTTCGTGTTCGAGGACGGCGCTGCGCCCGTCACCGCCGGCGGCGAGGCGGGCGAGTCCCGCGGCCCGTCGACAGTGCGCGAGGCCATGGAGGCGCGCAGCCGCGTGACCTCGTGGTCCCAGCTGAAGGAGCGCGTGCCCTTCACGATCCGGGCGCTCGACGGAGAGGACGACGCGTTCCGCCTCGTCAGCAAACGAAACCTCGGCAGCCTCCCGGTGCAGGGCCGGCTCGTGCGCAAGCGCATCGGCAGCAAGATCCTCGGCGTCTACGCGTGGACGCTCGAGCCGCACCTCGAGAAGCTCGACATGATCGTCGACCGCGTCGCGAAGTCGCTCGACGTGAACGACCTCGGCGGCGCGTCCGACATGGCGTCGGCGCGCATCGACCGCATCTACCGACGCAGCAAGCTGCGCGGCGTGGAGTGGCGCAAGAAGGTGCGCAGGGACCTCGCCAAGGGGTGGAAGGCGGTCGACACCGACAACTTCCTCATCGTGCACCACACGAAGAACAAGGGCCTCATCCAGCGGATCGGTCGCGACGTCGAGGCGATGCGCAGCTTCTACATGGAGCTGTTCCCGCCGGTGGGCGACGTCGACCGGGTCAGCGTGCTACGGCTCTGCCAGACCAAGCAGGAGTACCATCAGTACGGCGGGCCGCCGAACACCGGCGGCTACTGGCACCCCGGCAACGAGGAGCTGGTGCTGTTCGACTACTCCTACACCCAGCGCACGCTCAGCAAGGCCCAGAAGGAGGCGATGAAGGGCCGCAAGCTGTCGAGCAAAGACTCGATGCTGGTGCTGCGGCACGAGGCCTTCCACCAGTACATCTTCTACGCGATCGGCGAGTTCTCGCCGCACGACTGGTTCAACGAGGGCTACGGCGACTACTTCTCGGGGGCGGTCGTGCACACCAACACCGGCCGCGTCCGCCGGATCGAGCCGAGCCCTTGGCGCATCGAGCGCGCCAAGCGCATGGCGTCGACGGGCAAGGGCTGGCTGCCGCTCGACAAGCTCCTCGCCGCCGAGCGCGCCGAGTTCTACAACCGCGCCCGCATCGCCGACTACTACGCCGCTGCGTGGGCGCTGGTCTACTTCCTCGAGGAGAGCGACGAGGTCGCCGAGCACGAGCGCTGGTCGAAGATCCTGGGCGCCTACTTCGAGGCGGTGCAGGACTCCTACACCGCCGAGCTGAAGGCCTTCGGGGACCGTCCGACGCTGGCGAACAAGCAGGTCGCGGGCTTCAAGGCGCGCAAGGCGGCGAGCAAGAGGGCGCTGCAAGGCGTCGACCTGCAGGAGCTGGAGCGGGTCTGGCGGCAGTGGGTCGTCGACATGCCCGACGGCTAGGCGCGCCGCCTTGGAACCGGAACCCGGCGGGTGCGCTCCCGCGCGCCCCTCGCTAACCTGATCGCGCGATGGCTGACTCCAACCGCACCGACCCCCAAAAGGGCAACGGCCTGCCGGCCTTCATCATGGGCTTCGTGCCCGGGCTGCTGCAGTGGCAGCTCGGCCAGAAGCAGCAGGCGGTCACGGCGTTCGCGAGCTGCACCGCGGTGCTCTTCGTCGGCTGGGTCGTCGTCGGCGAGCGGCTCTTCTACTGGGGCCTGGGCGTGCCCGACGGGCAGTCCTCGTTCGACAACTTCGCGCACCTGGGGCTGCCGGTGCTGCCCGAGGTGCTCAACCTGCCGGCGCAGGTCACGGGTGCGCTGATGGCCTACGACGGCTCGGCGACGGGGCTGCGCATGCAGCGCCTGCCGCGCGACCTCGAGCACATCGCAGGGTGGGTGACCGCAGCGTCCGGGATGCTCGCGGCGTTCTGGGCGGCGGCCGGCCACTGGAGCCTGCGGTTGCGTCGGGACGCAGACGGCGACGCCGCCCGACTTGTCGCGAACCCGGCCCTGTGCGCGGCGCTGTCCTGGATCGTGCCGGGGCTCGGCCACGCCAAGGCCGGGCAGAAGAACAAGGGTGCGCTGATGGGGGCCGCGGTGGCCGCGGTCTTCGTGCTCGGGCTGGTGTTCAGCGGCGGGCACGCGGTCGACCGCGCCCAGTACGGCGTGTGGTGGATCGGACAGAACCTGTTCGGCGGCGGGTCGCTGTTCGCCGCGCTCGTCACTGGCCCCATGCGCAGCGTCGAGACGCCGATCGACCTCGACCTCGGCATCGTGCTCTGCACGGTCGCAGGGCTGATGAACCTGGTCGTCATGTGCGACGCCTACACGGTCGCGGAGCGCTCGGTGTTCCCGGTCCGGACCGAGCAGGCAGCGAACGAGGAGGCGATGGGCTGATGGAGCTGCTCTTTCGCGTCGTGATCTTCGTGCCGGTGCTGTTCCTGGTCGCGGTCGTCGTCGTCGCCCAGCAGCACGCGACCGCGCAGTCGACCCTGCAGGCGGCCGCCAAGCGGTCCGTGCGCTGGCTGGTCTGGACCGCGGCGCTGCTGGTCTCGATGACCGTGCTCGAGCTGCTGTTCATCGAGTTCTGATCCGAGTTCCGGGCGGCCGTCGGCGCCACAGGTCGCCAGCAGCGCGCTCAACTGCGCCGTCGCGCTCGAGGGTCGCCAGCGCGCGCAGGAACGACGGCCGCTCGAGCCCCGCTTCGCGGCGCAGCAGGTCGCCCGGTCGGGGGCCTGCGCGGAGCGCCTGCAGGACCGCCTCGGCGTCGGCGTCGCGCGCGAGCCCGAGCGCCTCGGCCGGGTCGTCGGCAGCGAGCCCCAGCGTCTGCAGCAGCGCGTCGGGGCCCTCCAGGATGCCGGCACCTTCGGCGATCAGGCGGTGGCAGCCCTGGCTCCGCTCGCTGCGCCACGGGCCCGGCACGCAGTAGACGTCGGTGCCGGCCTCGGCGGCGAACCGCGCCGTGTGCAGCGCGCCCGAGGTGAGGCTGGCTTCGACGACGACGACCGCGCCCGGGCCTGCGCCGAGCAGGCGGTTGCGCCGGACGAAGTGCCCGCGGCGCGCGCGCCGGTCTGGCGGCAGCTCGGTGATCAGGCAGCCGCCCACGTCGACGATGCGCTCGGCGAGCGCGCGGTGCTCGGGCGGGTAGAGCTGCCCGAGGCCGCCCGCCAGCACGGCAACGGCCGGCGTCCTGCTCTCGACGCTCGCTTCGTGCGCGGCGCCGTCGATCCCGCGCGCGAGCCCGCTCCAGACCACCACGCCGGCGCGCGCCATCGCTGCGCCGACGTCGGTCGCGGCCTGCAGGCCGTAGGGCGTCGGCGTGCGGCTGCCCACGACCGCCGCCGAAGGTGCTTGGCGCAGGGCCGCGGGGTCGCCGCGGACGAACAGCACGAGCGGGGGCGCTGCCTGGGCGTCCAGGCGCTGCGGCCACGCGTCGTCCGACGGCGTGAGCACCCGCAGGCCGCTGCCCTCGGCGCCGCGGGGCCC
>JBERSB010000444.1:0-6619 GCA_041236755.1 Luminiphilus sp.
GCGCCGACTGGAACACCGAGAAGTTGCAGTAGTAGGTGTCGGCGAGCGCGCGCTCGAGGCCCTGGAGCTCCTCGGGCACGTACTCGAGCGAGCTGACGATCTGGCGGAGGCGGTCGCAGATCGCCCAAAACAGCCGCTCTGCGAGCGCGCGGCCCTTGAGATCGAGGTAGCCGAGCGCGAACAAGCTCGCCGCCTCCTCCTTCAGCTGGAGCGCGTCGTGGTAGCTCTCCTGGACGTTCTTCACCGACAGCTCGGCGAGGATCTGCCGGAGGCTCACGATCGCCTGGTTGTCGTGGTCCGCGACGTCTTCGGGCACGTCGGTGCGCTGGCGAGAGACGCCCAGCACGTCGAAGATCAGGATCGCGTGGTGGGCCGTCAGGGCGCGCCCGGACTCGCTGACGATGTCCGGGTGCGGGATGCCCTTCTCGTCGCAGGCCTGCTGCACGCTGAAGACCACGTCGTTGGCGTACTCCTGCAGCGAGTAGTTGGCCGAGCTGTGGAAGTTGCTCTGGGAGCCGTCGTAGTCGACCGCGAGGCCGCCGCCCACGTCGAGGAACTTCAGGCCGGCGCCGAGGTCGTGCAGCTCGGTGTAGAAGCGCGTGGCCTCCTTGAGCGCGTCCTTGATCGCGCGGATCGCGGTCACCTGGCTGCCGATGTGGAAGTGCAACAGCTCCAGGCAGTCGAGCATGCCGACCTCCTTGAGGCGGTCGACCGCTTCGATGATCTCACCGGCGGTCAGCCCGAACTTGGACTTGTCGCCGCCCGACTCCTGCCACTTGCCGGCGCCGCGCGACGCGAGCTTGGCGCGCACGCCGATGTGCGGACGAAGCTGCAAACGCTGGCTGACCTCGATCACCGTCTCGAGCTCCTCGAAGCGGTCGATCACGATGATCGTGTGCAGGCCCATCTTCTTGGCCAGGACCGCGGTCTCGATGTAGCTCAGATCCTTGTAGCCGTTGCAGATGATCAACCCGTCCGGATTGGTCATGTGCGCGAGCACGACCAGCAGCTCGGGCTTGCTGCCCGCTTCGAGGCCGAGCGCGTGATCCCTGCCGAACTCCACCAGCTCCTCGACGACGTCGCGCTGCTGGTTGACCTTGATCGGGAACACGGGCCGGTAGCGGCCGGTGTAGCCGTTCTCTGCGACGGCGTTCGCGAAGGTCCCCGCGAGCGCGCGCACGCGCTCCTCGAGGATGTCCGAGACACGCAGCAGGATCGGCAGCTCGATGCCGCGGTTGCGCAGGTCCTCGACCAGCTCGGGAAGCGAGAACTTCGGACCGTCGGCGCCCTGCGGCTGAACGAGCAGCTCGCCCCGGTCGCTGACGGCGTAGGTTTCGCCGCCCCAGGCAGCGAGCTGGTAGAGATCGGCGCTGTCGCGCGTGGTCCACGCGCGCAGGCCCTTCTGGCGGTTGCTCAACTCGGGATAGCTCCTGGAGCGCTGCCGATCGCAGGCTGCCACGTTGCGTGGTTCGCCCTGCTCGCGCTTCGCGCTCGCGAGGATTACACCCCAAGTTCTGCCCGCCGGGCAGTGCCCCGGACGCATTTTCCACGTAACGGGCCGCCCCTGTGGCAGCGCGCCGAGGGTGGTCGCTCGAAGATCCGTGGCGTAGAGTCTGCGCGCCGTGACCATGATCGAATCGCAACAGAACTCGCTGCGCAGCCAGGACGCCGAAGTCGCCGACTGGCTGCAGCGCGAAGACAGCCGCCAGCGCAAGACGCTCACCCTCATCGCTTCGGAGAACCACTCGTCGCAAGCGGTCCGCGAGACCGGCGGCAGCCGGCTCACCGACAAGTACGCCGAGGGCTACCCGTCGCGCCGATACTACGGGGGCTGTGAGGTCGCCGACGCCGTCGAGGACCTCGCCCGCGCACGCGCCAAGGAGCTGTTCGGGGCCGAGGCAGCCAACGTGCAGCCGCACTCCGGCACCACCGCGAACCTGTCGGTGCTGATGGCGCTCGCGGGCGCGAACGGGCGGATCGTCGGGATGTCGCTGAAGGACGGCGGCCACCTCAGCCACGGCCACCCCAAGAGCCACACCGGCATGATGTTCGACCCGCGGCAGTACGGAGTCGACGCCGACGGGCTCATCGACATGGACGAGGTACGCGACCTCTGCAAGGAGCACCGTCCGCAGCTGTTGATCGCGGGCGGCAGCGCGTACGCGCGCCTCATCGACTACCAGGCCTTCGCCGACATTGCCAAGGAGGTCGGCGCGTATCTGCTCGCGGACATCGCGCACCCGGCCGGCCTCATCGCCGCGGGCGTCATCCCGAGCCCCGTCGGCGTCGCGGACGTCGTGACGATGACCACGCACAAGACCATGCGCGGTCCGCGCGGCGGCATGATCCTGGCGCGCGAAGAGGTCGCCAAGAAGATCAACTCGTCGGTGTTCCCGGGCTCGCAGGGTGGCCCGATCATGCAGCAGATCGCAGGCAAGGCGGTCGCGTTCGGCGAGGCGCTGCAGCCGGCGTTCCGCGACTACCAGCTGCAGGTCAAGGCCAACGCGCAGCACCTCGCGAGCTGCCTGCAGAACGCCGGCCTCAAGATCGTCTCGGGCGGCACGGACAACCACATCGTGCTCGTCGACCTCCAGGGGACAGACGTGACCGGCGCCGACGTCGAGGAGCGCGCGCTCGTCGCGGGCCTCGCGGTCAACAAGAACGCCGTCCCCAACGACCCGCGCCCGCCGATGGTCACCTCGGGCCTCCGGCTCGGCACGCCCGCGGTCACGACCCGCGGCTTCGGGACGTCCGAGATCGAGGCTGTCGCCGACATCGTTATCGGGCTCGTGCGCGGCGAGGACCCGAAGCGCTACCGCTCGGTCATCGAAGAGCTGTGCGACGCCAACCCGCTGCCTTAGGCGCCTAGTCCCTGGGCGGCTGGTGAAGCGTTCGCGCCGAGCACGCGCAGGCGCCGGCGGAGCTACCGCAGGGTCGACAGCGCGACCTTGACGGCCTCGACGCGGCGGGCGTAGACATCGCGCTCGGCGGCGAACTCGACCACCTGCAGCCAGTCGCCGCCCGCGAAGGTGGCGGGCTCGACCCAGACCGCGACCAGGTAGTCGACGCGCTGGCCGCCGACGTTGGCCGTGACCTCGATCCAGCGGCCCTGCTCGCCGTCGGCCTTGGCAGCCTCGCCTTCGGCGACGAGCTGGTAGCCGCGCTCGTCGACGAAGTCCTTCTTGAGCGTCTCGGCCCAGAAGCTCACGTCGCCCGACGTCGGCTCGTAGATGCGCCGGACCCAGACGCGCGCGTCGTCGCTGGTGACCGCGCGGAAGCCCTCGCCGGCGTCGCGGAGCTCGACGAACGAGCCTGGGAGACGCAGCGGCGCTGCACATCCGGCGGCGAGCGCGGCCAACAGCATCGTGAGCACATGAGCAGCCCGCATCAGAACGCCTCCATGAGCGTGTTCGCGCCGACCCGGTTGATCCACCCGAAGCGGCTCCAGCGGCGCTTGCGGACCGGCGGCGGCGCCTGCTCCAGCGACCGGAACTCTGCGGTCAGCGTCGACATCGCGACCTGATCGGCCAGGAACTTCAGCCGGCCCTCCATGCGCTCGAGCTCCTCGGTGAGCCTGCGGAGCTCCGACTCGATCTTGAGGATGTCTTCGACCTTCTCCGCCTTCTCCAAGATCGCCAGCAGGCGCGTCCGCGACTTGCGCGCGTTGTCGGCGCGGATGCCCAGGTCGACGTACTCCTCGGTCACGTCCGCTGCGCGCCGGTTCTCGGCGAGCACCCGTCCCGCGCTGCGCGCGACCTCGAACGCCTCGTCGAAGTGCGCCGCGGGGACGCGCACGGTCAGAGCCGTGCCGGTCTGGCTCTGTAGGTATCCGCCCCAGGACTCGATCTTCGCGAGGAACTCACGGCCGGCGTCCTCGGCCCTCGGGACCTCTACGCGGAGCTCCCCGCTGTAGACCCGCATGCGATCTCGACGCCTTGGCGCGTCGCCGCCGGGATCGCCGGCCGTGGCGTAGGAGAACAGCTGCTCCGTGCGCGCGCGAACGTCGCCGTCCTGGTTGTCCGAGAAGAACTTGCCGCTCAACCCGCCGGCCACCGCGACGCCCTCGGTCGCCGCGAACCGCACATCGGGCTGCGGCTGAGGTGACGCGGTGATCCCGTCCGCGGGTGCAGCGAGCCTCGCATTTGTGGCCGCGTAGCCAGCTGTGCCGCACGACGCCGTCGCGAACACCAGAGACGTCAACAACCACCAAGACCACCTCATGCGCACCTCCATGTCGGGGACAATCACGCCTTCGTCGTTGTACCCCTGAGGCGTAGGATCTCCACCGCATGCTCGCGACCGCCATCTCCTGCGCGCTCTCGCTCGCGCTCCCGCAGCAACCCGCGACCCCGGACGCGCCCGCACGCGTGGCGTGGCAGCGCACGCTCGAAGACGCGCTCGCGCTCAAGGAAGCGACCGGGCTCCCGCTGCTCATCGCGGTGAACATGGACGGCGAGGTGTTCAACGAGCGCTTCGCCGCCACGACCTACCGTGACCCGACGTTCGTACGCTCGACGCGCGGCTACATCTGCGTGGTGGCGTCCCCCGACCGGCACACCGACCGCGACTACGACGCGCTCGGCAACCGGGTCGAGTGCCCCCGGTTCGGCGGCTGCACCTGCAGCGAGCACATCAACATCGAGCCGGAGCTGTTCCGCCGGTTCTTCAACGGCAACCGCAACGCGCCGCGCCACGTCGGCGTCGGCGGCGAGGACCAGATCCTGTTCGACCGGTTCCTGGACCGCAGCATGCAGACCGCGATCGACGCGATCGCAGAGCACCGCAGCGACAAGGACACGCCGCACCTGCGCGCGACGGACGACCTCGACGAGCTGTTCGCGCGCCGCGACGCGCTGGCCCGCACGCTGCTCGAGCGGCGCTACCGCGCAGCAGACAAGGCCGGCCGACGCCTGCTGCTCGGGCGCGCCGCGACCGCGAAGAACGAGCCGGTGGACCTCTTGCGGATGGGGTTGCGCGACCCCGACGGGGACCTGGTCGGGCTGACGGCGCTGGCGCTCAGCAAGGTCGGCGGCAGCTCGGCGCTCATCGACATCGAGGACGCGCTGGCGCGCGTCGAAGACGCCGCGCTGCGGCGAGCGCTGGTCGACCAACTCCGGCAGCTCGGCGTGACCGACCGCGCCGCGGCGCGGATGGCGGCGCACTTCTCGCGTGTCGCAGAGGACCTGGCAGCACCCTGGAGCAGCCCGTGGCGGCTGAGCGAGCTCGTGCGTGGGCGCGAGGGCGTCGAGGCCGTGCTCGACCGCGTCGAGGCAGCGATCGGCAAGAAGCCCGACGACGACGGCCTCCGGCTGGAGCTCGCGACGGCCCAGGCCGCGTTCGCGTGCGCGCTGATGCAGGAGAACGGGGGCGGCATCGAGTTCTGGCTGGCAGACGCCGCCCGCAACCTCGCGCGCGTCACCGCGCCCGAGCTCCGCCAGGAGGCCCGCGCGCTCGCTGCCGTCGTCGCCTGGTACACGTCCGACGGAGAGAACGCGCGCAAGGCCGCGACCGAAGCGCTGCACGGCACCCAGAGCGCGCGCCGGGCCGACGCCTGGCTCGCCGGCAACTTCTTGGACGTGCTGCTGCAGCTCGAGGCGCAGACCGCCTACGCCCGCGCGCAGGACGACGAGCTCGCCGGCCTCGCAGCAGAGGTCGGGCGCGCGCTCAGCGTCATCAAGGTCCTCGAGACGCGCGACGCGGGGCTCGAGCGGGGCATGCTCGCCGGCGCCGGACTGCTCGAGTTCGCCGGGCTGCGCGCCGACGCACGTGGCGTGCTGCAGCGGCTCGCGGTGCAGTTCCCAGGCTCGCTCGAAGTGCACAACCGGTGGCGCAACCGCGTCCTCGTCGATCTCGGCGCCGTGGCGGTGCGGACCGCGTACGTCGCGTTCGTCGAAGGCGCCGCCGACAAGGCCACCGCCGAGTGGTTTGCGGGCTACGCGGCGCTGGTGGCAGGGGACCGGCACACGATGGACGGACAGCCCGCCGCCGCCGAGGCAGCCTACGGCGACGCGGTCCAGCGCTTCGGCCGCAGCGCGGCCGCCAACGAGGACTACGCCGACTCGAGCAACCACTACGCGGTGTTCGGGCTCGCGGGCCGCGCGCTGCTACGGCACCAGCGCGGGGACAGCAAAGGCGCGGTCACAGACCTGCTGCGCGCGGCCGCGCTGCGACCCGACAGCATGGACCAGGACGACGCCCTGCAGCGCAAGCCGCGCGGCGTCGCGCTGCGCGTCCACGACGAGCTCGCGAGCGCCGGCCGCGCGGCCCTCGCAGCGCAGCTCGAGAGCCTGCTGCCGTAGCAACCCTGCCCGGGTGAAAGTCCTGAACTGGCCGCGGCGCCGCGCGTATGCTCGGCCGCGCCCATGCTCGAACGCTTCTCCGAGACCGCCACGGAGGCGATGGCGCACGCCCGCGCCGCGGCGGCGCGGCGCCGGTGCGACCACTTGGACGTCGAGCACGTGCTCATAGGCCTGCTCGAGCTGCAGCAAAGTAACGCAGCGCGCCTGCTCACCTATCTCGGCGTCGACGTCTCCTCGCTGCGCGAAGCGCTCGAGTCCCTGATGACGCCGGGCGAGCGCGACGAAGGCGGCCCGCTGCCGTTCACGCCGAGCGTCAAGGA
>JBERSB010000445.1:0-9543 GCA_041236755.1 Luminiphilus sp.
ACGCGGTCGTCAACACCAACCTGCGCGGTGCGTTCCTGGTCTGCCGGGCGTTCGCGCGGCCGATGGCCAAGGCCCGCGGCGGCCGCATCGTCAACATCGGCTCGGTCGTAGGCATCACCGGCAACGCAGGCCAGGTCAACTACGCCGCCAGCAAGGCTGGACTGCTCGGACTCACGAAGTCGCTCGCCCACGAGTTGGCGGGTCGCGGCGTGACCGCGAACCTCGTGGCGCCCGGCTTCATCGACACGGACATGACGAAGGCGATCCCCGCGGACCACAAGGCCGAGATGCTCAAGCAGATCCCGCTGCAGCGCTTCGGCGCGCCCGGCGACATCGCCCGCGCGGTCGCGTTCCTGGCCTCGGAGAGCGGCGCCTACATCACCGGGCAGACCCTGGTGGTGGACGGCGGAATGACCATGTAGGTCGGCGAATCTCCTTTGGCGTCAGGGCCTGGATGAGCTAGCCTCGCGCCCTCGATACCCTTCGGCGGCTCTCTCTTCCGCCTCACGCGAACGTGGACGATGTCTCCACGTTCCACTCGATCTCTGATCCTGGCTGTCGGCGCTTCTGCGCCGGGGCTGCACAACCACCGCACCAAGAGGCAACGAAAGTGTCGAAGACCGAAAACATCGAAGAGCGCGTCCACAACATCGTCTGCGAGCAGCTGGGCACGACCCGCGACAAGATCAGCGCGGAGACGTCGTTCATCAACGACCTCGGCGCCGACTCGCTCGACACCGTCGAGCTGGTCATGGAGTTCGAGGACGAATTCGAGATCAACATCCCGGACGAGGACGCCGAGAAGATCCAAACGGTCGGCGACGCCGTCAGCTACATCTCCAACAAGCTCAGCTGATCGAGAGGCGGGCCGCCGCCTCGCGGAGGCCGACCGGCCGGGCTCCTCGCTTGGTGCCCTTCGGTCGCGGCACGACGGACGGAAGTCGAGGTGACGTCGGGCGCCCTGCGCGCGGCGTCTGCGGGCGTGGTATCAGGGCTCGTCTGCTGGTCGCCACGCGCTGGATGATCCGGCGACCTTGGTCGCCTAGCCGTCCTGGCAGCAACGCCTGGGCAAGCACACCGAGTGAACACACATGAGTAGACGTCGCGTCGTCATCACCGGGATGGGTGGGGTCTCGTCACTGGGGCTCAACCTTCCGACCATCTGGAACAACCTGCTCGAAGGCCAGTCTGGTGCCGGGACGATCACCAAGTTCGACACAGAGCACCACACCGCGAAGTTCGCGTGTGAGGTCTGGGACTGGCAGGACGCCGACCACTTCCCCAAGACCGAGTCCAAGCGGCTGGAGAAGTTCACGATGTTCTACCTTGTCGCCGCAGACGAGGCGATGAAGGCGTCCGGCCTGGACATGGACAAGGAAGATCGCACGCGGGTGGGCTGCATCACCGGCACCGGCATCGGCGGCATCGACGAGATCGAGAAGAGCAAGGTCCTGCAGCTCAACCGGGGGGCGGGCCGCGTCAGCCCGTTCTTCATTCCCAAGATCATGGCCAACGCGATGGCCGGCCAGGCGGCGATCCGGTTCGGGATGATGGGCACCTGCTACGTCACGTCGTCGGCGTGCGCGAGCTCGAGCCACGCGATCGGCATCGCGCTGCGCACGATCCAGTACGGCGAGGCCGACGTCATGCTGACCGGCGGCTCCGAGTCGGCGACGACCGAGCTGGGGCTCGGCGGCTTCTGCGCGCTGAAGGCGGTCTCGACCCGTAACGACGACCCCAAGCGCGCTTCCAGGCCGTTCGACCGCGACCGCGACGGATTCGTGATGGGCGAGGGCGCCGCCGCGATCGTGCTCGAAGAGCTCGAGCACGCCAAGGCGCGCGGCGCGAACATCCTCGCCGAGGTGAAGGGCTACGGGTCGACCGACGACGCGTTCCACATCACCGCGCCGAACGAGGACGCCGACGGGCCGTCGCGCGCGATGTCGCAGGCGCTGAAGGACGGCGGCCTCAACGTCGACGACGTGCAGTACGTCAACGCGCACGGCACCAGCACGCACCTCAACGACAAGATCGAGACGGCTGCCATCCGGCGGGTCTTCGGCGACCACGCGGACAAGCTGTGCGTCTCCTCGACGAAGTCGATGGTGGGCCACTTGCTCGGCGCGTCGGGCGCCATCGAGCTTGCCGCCTGCACCATGGCGATCCACACCGGCAAGGTGCACCCGACCATCAACTACGAGACGCCGGACCCCGACTGCGACCTCGACTACATCCCGAACGAGGCCCGCGACCTCGCGGTGCAGAACTGCATCAGCAACTCTCTGGGCTTCGGCGGGCACAACACCAGCCTCGCGATCGGCCGCTACGTGGAGTGAGCGTCGATGCGCGGGTGGCGATCGACAGCGGCGCCTGTGCCGCGCAGCCTCAGCCGGAGGGGCGCATGAAGACCGTGCTCGCGGGTGACCTCGGCGGCACCAAGTGCCGCTTCGCGCTGATCACGGCCGACTACGGCGTGCACGCGACGCAGCGGGTCGACACCGTGCGCGACCGCGGGTCCTTCCTCGAACGCATGGCGGCAGCGCTGGAGGCTGTGCTCGAGCAGGGGCGTAGAGAAGGGCTCGAGCCGCCCGCTGCGGTGGGGATCGGTGCCGCGGGGGTCGTCGGCAACGACGGCGAAGCGCTGGGTGATCCGCCCAACCTGCCGTTGGGGGGCTTTCCTTTGCGCACCTGGCTGCAGGAGCGCATGGACGCGCCGGTCACGCTGCTGAACGACGGCCGCGCGAGCGCGTGGGGCGAGTATCTGCGCGGGCACGCGTCTGGGCAGGACCCGATGCTGTGCCTGTTCTTCGGGACCGGGATCGGCATCGGGTTGATCGCCGACGGCAAGCCCTACGGGGGGGCCGGCAACGCCGCGGGCGAGATCGGCCACACCATCTACCGCCCGGGCGGTCGCGTCTGCCCGTGCGGCGGGGTGGGCCACTTCGAGGCCTACTGCGGCGGCCGGGCAATCACCGAGCGCGCGGCCGAGGCGCTGGGCGCCCGGCCGGACGGCTGGAACGTCGGTGAGGTGGTCCGCGCCGCCGATGCAGGACAAGCGGAAGCGCGCGAGATCCTCGACGACGCCGCGACGGCCGCTATCGCCATGGTCGCCAACGCAGCGACCCTGCTCAACCCGGCTGCCGTCGTGCTGGGTGGCGGCGTGCTGGCGGGTTGGCCGGACCTGCGCCGCAGGATCGTAGACGGCGTCCGCCGCGACACCGACCCCTTGATCCACAGCTCGCTCCGCTTCGTCGACAGCCTCGGCGGCTCGGACGCGATCTTGTGGGGCGCTGCCGCGGCTACCGGCGCGCTCTGGCCGCGCTGAGCGCGGGCCTGCACGGCAGGCCTCGCTTCGAGCGTGACCGTGAGGACCGCGACGGGGATCAGGGCAACAGAGCTCCGTGCGACAGGGATCAGGGCCCGAGGTCGCGCCGCGGGTGCCGCGTCCCGTATGATGCGGGCGCGTCGGCGTCCGCTACGGTCAGGCGGGCCCGGCGACAGGGTGTGGGATCATGGATGTAGCGGTACTGGTCGGCGGCTGTTCTCCCGAGCACGAGATCTCCCTCGCCTCGGCGACCCAGGTGCTCAAGCACCTGGACCGAAGCCGCTGGAACGTCTGGCCCGTGCTGCTCGAGCGCGACGGCACCTGGCAGCCCTGGTCGCGGCCGCTGGCGCCGGGGGAGCAGTGGAGCGTGCGTGGGCCCGGCAGCCGGCAGCCCGCTACGCGGCCCGGTACGGCGCTCGACTGGCTGCTCGACGAGGCCGGCTGCGACGTCGTGTTCCCGGTGCTGCACGGCCCACACGGCGAAGACGGCACCGTGCAGGGCATGCTGGAGCTCTACGGGGTCCCGTTCGTAGGCAGCGGCTGCGCGGCGTCGGCTACGGCGATGGACAAGCTGCGCACGCGGCAGGCGTATGCGGCTGGCGGCGTCCCGATGGCCGACGCGTTCGTGCCGAAGGTGGGCGCGGACGAGGCCACGCTGTTCGGGGACCTCGTGGACGCGGTCGGGCTGCCGGCGTTCGTCAAGGTCGACGTGTCGGGCAGCACGGTCGGCGTCAACCGGATCACCTGTGAGCAGGACCTCCGAGATTTCCTCGCGGAGTTCGGCGGCCGCTGCCGCCGCTGGTTCGCCGAGCGCGCGGTGCGCGGCGAGGAGATCACGGTGCCGGTGCTGGGCAACACCGGGAGCCCGCTGCAGGCCCTGCCCGCGGTCGGCATCTACCCGGTCGACGACGACTGGTTCACCCACGACGCCAAATATCGGCCCGGAGCGACCGAAGAGACTGTGCCGCCACGCGGCCTGTCCCAGGTGCAGCTCGAGGAGGTCGGCAGGCTGGCGGAGCGGTGCCACGAGCTGTTGGTTTGCGACGGGATGTCGCGCACCGACATGATCGTGACCGAAGAGGGCCCCGTAGTGCTCGAGACCAACACCATCCCAGGACTGACCACCACCAGCCTGCTGCCACAGGCGGCGGCGGCTGCGGGCTTGCCGTTCGAGAAGCTGCTCGACCGCGTGCTCGAGCTCGCGCTCGCGCGCAGAGACGACGCGCGCCGCGAGGCTTCGCGCGCTGCGGGTCGGCAGGCCGCCGGGCACGTCGCTGGGCAGGCAGAGGCCTGAGACCGACGAACATGGCGGCGAGCTTCCTGCGACAAGACCCGAGCGCGGCGGACGCCCCGCAGGGCGGTGCATGGGACGCGCTCTTGGACGTCGTCCGGGCGCCTTACGTCGTCGAGCTGCTGCTGCTGCTCGGCGTGGTAGGGATCGGCTTCTTCGTGGTCCGGCGGATCGTCGCGCTGGTGCGGCACGCCGGCGACCGCGCGGCGCTGGCCGACTACTTGTTGGGCGTCGAGCAGGCGCTGCAGGGCGACCTCAGCGGCGCCGAGAAGCGCCTGCGCGCCGTCGTGGCGCAGGACCCCGACAACCACTTCGGCAGGCTCATGCTCGGCAAGGTGCTCGGCGACCTCGGCCACGCCGAGCAGGCACACCAGCAGCACGTGTACCTGCGCGACGCGTTCCAGGTGGAGAGCGGGGAGAACGAGCTGCTCCTGGCGCAGAGCCTGCTCGCGGCCGGCCTGCCGGCCGAGGCCGCGGACGTGGGCGAGCGTGCGATGGCGCGATCACCCAGCCAGGCCGCCGGCTGGGAGTTCGTCTACCGCGCGCGGCTGCGACAAGGGGACCACGAGGGGGCTTCTGCCGCTGGCAAGAAGCTGTTGGCCTGCGTGCGCGATCCCGCGGAGCGAGCGCGGCTGCAGCGCGACGTGGCCCGCACGTTCGCCGAGGCCGGCGTGCTGGCGTGGCGCTCCGGGGACGGCAAGCACGCGCGCCACCTCGCGAAGGAGGCCGCGGTGCTGGACGAGGGCCAAGGAGCGCTGCCGTTGCTGCGCGCGCGGCTCGACGCCGCCGCCGGGGACCGCGCCGTGCTCGCCAAGCAGCTCTCGATCGTCCCCGAGGAGGAGACGCCGCGCGACGCCGGCGCGATGGTGCCCGCCGGCGCGACCGCGAACGAGCTGGCCGCGGTCGATGGCCCGGGCGCGCTGCCGATCGCGACGTTCTCCGGCCTCTTGGAGCCCGCCCGGTGGATCTGTCGGAGCTGCAGCCAGCCGCTCGAACGGCAGGTGCATGCGTGCCTGCGCTGCGGCGAGGCCGACCCGTGTGAGCTGGTCGAGCCGTCCCTGGTCGCCTCGGTGGAGTCACCGACCGAGGCGATGGACCGCATCGACGTCAACGACGCCCACGTCAAGCGGCTGATCCAGCGCCTCGCAAGAGGCGACGCAGCGGCGCGGGCGGAGCTGGTGCAGCTCGGCGATGCGGCCGTGCCCGAGCTGCTGCGCGCTGCCTGGCGCAGCAGCGGTGCAGGAGCGGAGCTGGCGATCTCGGCGCTCGAAGAGCTGGGGCCCGTAGTCGCGCCGGTCCTGTTCGAGGCGGGCGACCAGCTGGCGCGCGCGCGGCTGCTGCCGCTGGACGACGGTCCGGCCACGGTCATCGGCCGCGTCGTGCAGAGCTACGGCCGCGACGCGCTGCCGCACATGGAACCGCTGTTCCGGTCCACCCGGTCGGACCACCGGCGCATCCTGATCGACTACTTCCTCGGGCTCGCCGACGTCGACGCGTTCCAGCGCGTGCTGGAGCGGTTCCCTCCGATGGAGATCCTGCGGCACCTCAACGAGGCGCGCCCCGAAGTCCTGCGCAGCTTTCTTGCGTGCGTGCCGCGCGGCCACTTCCTCTCAGAGTCGCTGCTGCTCGAGCCGACGTTCTACCGAGACGACGCGCTGCTCGCCGCGTGCGCCGAGGCCGAGGACCGTGACGCGCTGGTCGCAGTGATGTTGGGACGCGAGCCCACGAGGACGCTGATCACGAGCCTGGTCGCTGGGCTGCGTGACGAAGTGCTCGCGCCGACGGCGGCCCGGGTGCTCGAGGCGATCGGGGAGCCGGCGCTCGAGCACGCGCTGGCCGCGTTCGCGAGCGAGGACGCGGACGAAGCCGTGCACGAGCGCCTCGCTCGGGTGGTGGTGCGCGGAGGCGCTGCTGCGGCCGCCCACATCGCCGAGAGCTTCGGGCCGGAGCCGTCCGCGGTCGACGACCGACTGCGACGCCTCCTGGTGATCATCGGCGACGTCGGCGTCGACGCGCTGCTCGCCGCCTTCGACCGTTCCGGATGGCTCGAGAAGGTCGCAGTCGGCCTGTTGAGCCGACACAACAATCGCCGCGTACAGCTGGCCCGCGCGCTCGGAGAGCTCGGCACCAGCACTGCGCGCGACGCCCTGCACGTCCTCATCGAGCGTGAGAAGGACGACAACCTGCGGCTCACGCTCGAGCGCGCGCTGCACGGCGCGGGAGGGAGCCGTGGGTAGGTTCTCGGAGATGGCGTGGAAGGGCGTGCTGGCGCCGGTGAAGGCGGTCCTGCCCAAGAACCCGTGGCTGCGGGTGCTGTTCGTCCTGGTCCCGGTCCTGCTGGTCCTGGCGCTGTTCAACCCCGCGCTCGAGGTGTTGCTGAAGGTCGTCGACCTGTTCCTGCGCGTGCTCGAGCCGCTGCTGCAGACCACGTTGGGCAGGATCGCGCTCTTGACGGGGCTGTTGGGCGTGACCGCGCTGCTCTCTTACTGGCTGCTCCGCCAACGCCTGCGCGACTGGCGCGGCGAGGCGGCGCTGGGCCGGCACCTGCAGGCGACCGCGGCGCTCGTCGGCCAGAACCGTCGTGGCAGCCGGGAGCTGTTCCGTCGGGTAGCTCGCTACGGCGGCCCGCTGCCCGCGCGCTACCGGCACGTCGTGCAGGACGCGCGGCTCAAGCTCGCCCGCCTGACCCTCAAAGACGACGACGTCGACGAGGCGCTCAGGTGGCTGCAGCGCGTCATCGAGAAGGATCTGCCCAAGGAGCTGCAGCGCAGCCTGCTGCAGCTGCGGCTCGAGGCGCTGCGGCGGCAGGGGCAGTTCCAGCCGGCGACGCTCCGCAGGGAGGCCGAGGCTGCCGCGAAGCGGTTCGGCGACGACGTGGTCATCCTCAGCGTGCTGCGCGACCTGTGCATCGAGCAGGACTGCCTCGACGAGGCGGTCGAGTGGCAGGAGCGCGTCGCTACCCACGCTGCGCCTGCCGGCAAGGCGACCGAGTCGCAGCGGCTGGTCGACATGCTCCAGGACGCCGGCGCGCGCGCGTTGGCTGCCGGCGAACACACGCAGGCACAGAAGTTCGCCAAGCGCTTGAAGAAGGCCGATCCGGACGGTGCTTCTGCTGGCCTCCTGCTCGGCGACGTACACCGCGGGCTCGGGGAGCTCCGCAAGGCGGTGGAGGCCTATGGGAGCACCCGGTCGCCCGTCGGTCTCGATCGCATCGCCGAGGTGCTACGTGAGCACCCTGGCGCCGTCGAGCCGCGGGAGCTGCTCGCCATCTGTCCGATGCAGGGCGCGTTGCTGCTGGTCGCCCGTGAGCTGGCGCGCGCCGGCGAGCACGCGCGCGCGGCGCGCGCTGCGAGCGTGGCGGCCGAAGCGCTCGGGCCGACGCCGACGGTCTGCGCGGTGCTGGCCGAGGTGCTCGACCTGCTCGGCGACCAGCAGAACGCACAGCTGCTGCGCCAGGACACCGTGCTGCGGCTGCTGACTCCCTGAGCTCCCTCGCCCGAGACGGCGTCACGACGGGGAGGCTGCTTGCCGATCGCTGGTCGACAAGGAACAGATCGACTTCGCGCAGGTCGAATGGTGCCGGAGGCGGGACTTGAACCCGCACGAGTTGCCTCGCAGCTTTTTGAAAGCTGTGCGTCTGCCGATTCCGCCACTCCGGCGCGGATGCTCGCGAGCCTAGTAGGCCTGCCGCAGTCAATCAACGGTGCGCGGCGGCTGCGTACGCAGGCGGTGCAGCCCCGAACCGACGGCCTCGACGACGCCGACCCGCTCCGCGGCCTCGAGCACGAGCTTGGCTTCGTCCAGCGCCGACGCGAGCCGCTGCGTCAGCGCGAACAGCAGCGCGGCGGTGGTCACGGTGACCTCCTGGCCGCCGAGGCGCTCGAACAGCGAGGGGAACAGCTGGGGCGCTGCGTCGGCACCTGCGCCGTCGCTCGCGCTCGTCGCGGCGTCGTCGCCGCTGTCCCCGGCGCAGCAGGGCTCGACGTTGGTGCCGCACGCCCGGCACTGCCCGTGGCCGTGCACGTGCACGACGCCGCGCAGCGATCCGCACCACGGACAGGGCGTCGGAGCGTCCGCGGCCACCTCGTCAGCTCATCGTGACGACGAGGTCCTCGTCGACTTCGCTCTGCAGCAGGTTCTGGATCGCCATCAGCGTGCCCGAGGTCGAGCTCGGGCAGCTGCCGCAAGCGCCCTCGTAGCGGATGTAGAGCACCTTGCCCTCGAGGCCCATGACCTGCAGGCCGCCGCCGTCGCCTGCGAGCGCCGGACGCACGCGGTCGTCGAGCAGCGCATTGATCTTGGAGAGCATCTCCGGGTCGCCGCCCTTGGGGATCGACGCCAGTGGGTCGCCGGCTTCGCCTCCTGCTCCGCTGACCTCCTCGATCTCGGGCGGCTCGTGGCTCTCGAGCAGCTTGGTCACCTGCTCGGCCACGGCGCGCCAGTCGGCGTCGCCGGTCATACTGACGGTGACGAAGTTGTCGCAGAAGAACAGGGTCTCGACTCCTGGGACCGCGAACACGCCCTGCGCCAGCACGTCGTCGTTGGCCTGCTCCGGCTTGGCGTAGGCCTGCGTCTGGCCGGGCTTGGCCATCGGCTTGTCCATCAGGAACTTGAACGCGTTCGGGTTGGGCGTGGGCTGGATGCTCGTGACCTTCATGGCGGGCAGGATAGCAGAGGACTCGGCGACAGTCGTCGGCTTAGGACGGCGAGGGTGCTCGATCAAGGCGGCCGCGGTCCGCGGCGGCACCTCAGAGCTCGTAGACCCGGGTCAGCTTGGACTCCAGGTAGTCGAGGAACGGGCCGCTCGACAGCGGCGCGCCGGTGGCCCGCTCGCACAGCTCGGCGGGCGTGTAGCGGCGGCCGTGTCGGTGCACGTTCTCGGTGAGCCAGGCACGCAGCGGGCCGAACTCGCCACGGGCCAGCTGCT
>JBERSB010000446.1:0-2760 GCA_041236755.1 Luminiphilus sp.
ATCGTCGTCTGCTACGTGTGGATGCCGCCGCCGCCCGAGCCCGGCGCGGACGTCGACCCCAACCTCCCGGTCAACATCAACTACGTCTTCGGGCTGGACGGCCGCCAGACCTGGATGCCCGCACCCGTGTGGCTCTTCGTCTGGATGCTCGCGCAGCCGACCGTGCTGGCAGGCCCGACGCACCTCGTGCTGCGTCGGCTGGCGCCGACAGCGCCGCGACGTTAGCTGGCCTTCGCTCGCTTGAGCTGGCGTAGGTGTCGCCACCCGACGAGGCGTTGCGAGCCCTCGTCCCACAGGCGCAGGCTCAGCGACCGGAAGCTCGACCGGAAGGTCATCACCCGCACGCCCGAGAACAGCGTGTGCGAGTTGTGGCAGCGCTCGAGGTGGTAGTTGGGGATGCGCGGGCTGAGGTGGTGGATGTGGTGGAAGCCGATGTTGCCGGAGAACCACTGGAGCACCTTGGGCAACCGCAGGAACGAGCTGCCTTCGAGCGCGGCCTCGGTGTAGTCCCAGTTCTCGTGGCGCTCCCAGTAGGCCTCCTCGAACTGGTGCTGCATGTAGAACAGCCAGATCCCGATGGCGCCCGCGGCCGTCATGATCGAGAGCTGCAGCACGATGTAGGGCAGGAAGCCGTAGATCGAACCCATCACGCAGAGCATCACGAACAGCGCGATGTTCGTGTGCCGGACCGAGCGGCGCTCGTCTTCGCTCGCGCCGCGCCGCGAGATCCGGTGGAGCACCACGAACAGCACGAACGGCGCCACCAGGAACAGCGTGATCGGGTTGCGGGCGATGCGGTAGGCCACGCGCCGCGAACGCGACGAGGACAGGTACTCGCGGACCGTCATGGTCCAGACGTCGCCGACGCCGCGCCGGTCGAGGTCGCCCGTCGCCCCGTGATGGATGGCGTGCTCGGCGCGCCAGTGACGATACGGCGTGAACGTGAGCACGCCCGTGAACGAGCCGACCAGATCGTTGGCGACGCGCGACGACAGGAAGGAGCCGTGCGTGGCGTCGTGGAAGATGATGAAGATGCGGACCAGCAGGCCGGCACCCACCGCGACCAGCGGCACCGCGAGCCACCAGCTGTAGGCGATCGCGAAGTAGAGCAGCACCCAGGTGGCCGCGTAGAGCGCGAGCGTGGAACCCAGTTGCCAGCCGGCGCGCCAGGCGCACGAGCGCTGGAATTCGGCGACCAGCGGCCGCCACTCTGCGACCCGACGGATGGGCGAGGCTTTGGAGCGCGGCTCGCGCTCACAAGTATCGGTTTGGACCATGCTGGAGAGGACCGCGACCGGGGGCGGGTGACCGCGCGGACGTGTCGGGCTTCGGCGAGAGGGGTGACAGACGGTGTCGGACTACGACTGCATCGTTCCCAAGCCCCTCTGGGCGAAACAGTTGGAGCTTCACGTCGGGCGCGGAAGGGAACGGGAGCGGACAGCGGCGCTAATTATGGGATCTGGCAGCCTTGGATGCCAGACCCCAACGCGCTAGGGCGGGCCATCGGCTGCAGAGCACGACCTGGGGCCGCGCCGGCGCACAACGCAGGCGCGGCTTTGCAGCCGGCGCGCGGCCCGCTCTGATCGCGCCTCCACCGTGGCCCGCGCCCTCTCCACCGTCGCCCTGTTGACCGTCCTCTCGCTGGTCGCGTTCGCGGGCAACTCCGTGCTCTGCAGGCTGGCGCTGCGCGACCTTGCCATCGACCCCTGGAGCTTCACGGCCGTGCGCCTCGCGAGCGGCGCCCTGGTGCTGGCGCCGCTGCTGCGCGCGCGATCGGGATCCGAAGCAGAGCCTTGGCGCCCGGTGGCCGGGTTCGCCCTGCTCGCCTACGCGCTCTGCTTCTCGCTCGCCTACACGTCGCTGGCGGCCGGCACCGGCGCCCTGCTGCTGTTCGGCTGCGTCCAGGTGACGATGCTCGGCGTGGGCTTCGTCCATGGAGAACGCGCGGGTCCGGCCTTCTTCATCGGCGTCACGGCGGCGCTCGCAGGCGTCGTCGTGCTGGTCCTGCCCGGGCTGCGCGCGCCGGACCCGCTCGGCGCAGCGCTGATGGCCGTGGCAGGCGTCGCCTGGGCGACCTACTCGCTGCTCGGCCGCAGCACCCGCCGACCGCTGCAGGCCAACGCGCAGAACTTCGCGATCGCGGGCGCGTGCGGCGCAGCGCTGCTCTGCATGGTGCCGGGCGAGGCGCGCTGGAGCAGCGAGGGCATCGCGCTGGCGGTCGCTTCGGGCACCCTGACGTCCGCGGTCGGATACGTGCTCTGGTACGCGGCGCTGCCCTCGCTCCGCGCGACGTCGGCAGCGGTCCTGCAGCTGGCGGTCCCCGTCCTCGCCGCCGCCGCCGGCGCCGCGATGCTCGACGAGTCGCCGTCGCCCCGGCTGCTGCTGGCGGGCGCGCTGACGCTCGGAGGCATCGCGCTCGCGCTGCGATCCCGTCGGCCCGAGGCGAGCTGAGCGCGCTACTTCTTGGCGGCCTTCTTCGCGGTCGTCTTCTTCGACGACTGCGGCCTGCGGCTCCCCGCGGCGCCGACGAGCGTGGCTTCGTAGGTCGCGATGTAGCGCTTCGACGGCATGCGGCGGATCGCCGCGGCGACGACGTCGAGCGGCACGTCCTCGATCTTCTTGAAGCGCACGCACGACTTGCCCATGTCGAGCTTGGTGCCGGTCGCCTTCCAGGCCTTCTGGAACCACGCGACGTCCTCCAGATCCATGTAGAGACCCATCATGTAGAGCGACATGTGGTTCTTCTGCGAGGCGAGGCCG
>JBERSB010000447.1:0-6967 GCA_041236755.1 Luminiphilus sp.
GATGCGCCAGCCCCTCACGCCAACAGCCCCCGGAACAGCTCACCGAACGCCGCTGCGTCGACGTCGCGCGGGTTGAACTGCGCGGTCCACTGCGTAGCGGCCTCCTGCGCCAGCTCGTCGGCCGCCATAGCCGGCACGCCTTCGAGGCGCACACCGAAGCCGGCGCGCGTGACCAGGGCGCGCAGCCGCCGCTGCAGCGCTTCGGTGGCGACGCGGTCGTCGTCGTCCGCGCGCGCGAGGCCGGCGGTGCGCGCGAGGTCGGCGTAGCCGGCCCGCGCGTCCGGCTGCACCGCGTTGTAGGCCACGACGCCGGGCAGCGCCTGGCCGACTGCCTGGCCGTGCGCGACGCCGAAGCGCCGCGTGAGCGGGTTCGCCATCGAGTGCGCCGCGCCGAGCATGCCGTTCTCGATCGCGAGGCCTGCCAGCGCCGAGGCGTGCAGCATCGCCGCGCGGGCGTCGAGGTCTTCGGGCGCGTCGAGCACGGCTTCGAAGTGGCGCTCGACCAGCTGGAAGGCCTCGATCGCGAGCGCGCGCGACGCCTGCGAGCGGCGCCTGGTCACCGACGCCTCGACCGCGTGCGTCAGCGTGTCGAGCCCGGTGCACGCCGTCACCACTTCGGGCATCGTGACCGTCAGCGTCGCGTCGAGCACGGCGACCGCGGGCGCGGTGCCGCCGCACGCCATCTTCTGGCCGGTGTCGCGGTTGCCGATCAGCGCGAAGGACTGCGTCTCGCTGCCGGTTCCGGCGGTCGTCGGGACCGCGAGCAGGCGGGGTCGCTGCACGTCGATGCGGCCGCGCCCGAGGTAGTCCGCCATCCGGCCGCCGCCGCAGGCGAGCATCGCGCAGCCCTTGGCGACGTCGATCGCGCTGCCGCCGCCGAGCGCGACGATCCAGTCGAAGCCCTCGTCGCCGCCGGCCCGCCGGTAGGCCTCGAGGCACGCCGCGACCGCGTCCTCGTCGGGGTTGGGGGTGACGGCGTCGTAGACGACGACGGTGCGCCCCGCCGCCGCGAACACGTCGAGCAGGCGGTCGACGTGGCCGGCATCCGCGATGCCCTTGTCCGTCACGACGAAGGCCTGGCCCGTCACGATCGCCGGGACCTCTCTGAGTGCGTCCGGCCCGCGCACGATCTGCGTTGCCTGCACGAACTCCGGTTCGTCCATCTACCAGTCGGCCGCGCGCTGGATGGCGCGACGCTCGTACAAGAACTCGAACAGGTTCCCCTCGTGCGGCTGGTCCCACTCGACGTGGGACGTCGGCACCGGACCGAGGTTGAGGCGGTCGACGTTCTCCGAGCGCTTCAGGGCGTCGATCAGCGCCTGGTCGCGCGTGATCGCCGTCACGACGAGGCTCGGCCCCATGTCGTCGACCATGCGCTCGGCGGGGACCTCGACGACGGACGTGAACGGGAACAGGAACTCCGTGCGGGCGAGCGCGTGCTCGACGCTGTCGCAGTAGACGACCGTCGGCAGCAGGTAGGGCGCGCCGTCGACGTCTCGCTGGCGCGGGCCGTCTCTGTGGGCGGCGCTGAGGTCCTCGGCGCCGCCGGCGGCGACCTCCTGGTCGATCTTGGCGTCGATCCACTCCGCGAACTTGCGGTTCGCGAAGGCCGACAGCACCGCGCCGTCGTCCGCTGCCGGCATCGGCTGCCGCGCCGCGAGCTCTTCTGCGAGCGCGGCCGCGATCTCGCGCCCGTGCGCCGGCACGAAGATCGAAGACGCGTTGATGCAGCTGCGTCCGCCGTTGTCGGCGACCGACGCCGCGAGCACGCCGACGAAGCTGCGCCAGTCGTCGGCGACGTCGGGCCCCACGATCACCTTGCTGCGGCCCGGGCCGTGGATCTGCACGCGCTCGTCGTGCGACCACGCCTTGGTCACGGCCTCGTCGCCGAACAGCAGCACGCGCCCGCACCGCTCGAGGATCACCGACGAGCCCTCGTGGTCGGTCGGGTAGAAGCTGAACGCTTCGCGCGGGCAGCCCGCCTGGATCAGCGCCTGCATGATGCGCAGCGGCGTCCAGGGCTCCTCGCGCCCCGGCTTGAGCACGACGGGCACGCCGAGCGCGAGCGACGGGATCCAGATGGAGTTCACGCCGGGCGAGTTGCTCGGCAGCACGACGCCGAGCGCGCTCGCCGTCGGCGCGTAGTAGACCGGGATGTCGCAGTGTTCGCCGAAGCCGGTCTCGACCACCGCCGGGTCCATGCCGCGCATCAGGCCCCGGAGGATGCCGGGCATGCCGTCGAGCACGGTGAAGATCTTCTGCATGTTGCGCCGGACCAACACGTGCGGGAGCCCGCTGGTCCGGCTCAGCGTCTCGACGTACTCGTCGGCGGTCTGCGTGTCACCGGCTTCGTTGAGCGGCAGCTCGCCCTCGAGGAACAGCCGGCCGGCCTCTCTGCAGATCTCTAGCAGGCGCGCGCTGCTGAGCGCGCGCAGCTTGGCCGCCGCGGCGTCGGCGCGGCGCAGGTCGCGTTTGATCATGCCGGCGTTGGACTGGCTGATCCGCGCGAGCACGTCGTCGCTGCCGATGCCCTTCAGCTCGCTCTGATCCAGGCTCTCGTACTCGACGCCGTGTCGCAGCACCGGGATGTGGGGAGCGCTCAATAGACCCCCTCGACGATCTTGGCCGCCTGCTGGCCGAACGGCCGCACCTCACCGACCCCGTCCCACGCGTACTGCGCGCACGGTCCGCGCCGCAGCGCCTCGTCGCGCTCCAGGAACCGGGGCATGAAGAACTCCTTGGTCAGCGTCGTCAGCTCCACGCGGCCCCAGGTGTCGACGTCGACGATCCGGTCGGTCTGATCGGGGTCGACGCAGCGCAGCACCGCGCGCGGCTGCGGGGCGTAGTAGGAGATCGAGTAGTTGTCGGCTTTCAGGTCGGGCTTGTGTGCGGCGAGGCCCATGAGCGTGTTGCCGTAGGTCGGCACGAATCCGACCTCGCCCTCCAGGACCTCCTCGCACAGAAAGCGCGTCGTCTGCGGGTCCATCGTCGTGCCGCCGCAGAACACGCCCTTGATGCCGGCCTCGGGGATCGAGAGCCGGTCCCCGAGCTCTTCGAGCAGCTTCGGGGTGGTGAACAGCGCGTTGACGCTGCGCTTCTCGAGGATGGCGACCGCCTGGTCGATCACGTGCGCCATGTAGGCCTTGGCCTGGTCGAACTGCTTGGTCTTGATCAGCTTCTTGACCCAGCGCGGGTCGAGGTCGACGAAGTAGCACGACGAGCCGCGGTGGTTGGCGAGGTGCTCGATCGCGAGCCGCAGGCGCCGCGGCCCGGTCGGCCCGACCATCAGCCAGTAGCCGCCGCGCGGGAACTCTTCGTCGTTGAGCGTGTCGGAGAACTGCTCGTAGTCGATCTTGTAGTCGTCCCAGCTGATGCGCTGCTTCGGCATGCCGGTCGTGCCGCCGGTCTCGAAGATCGTGAACGGCCGGCCGGCGTACGCCTTGGGCACCCAGCGCTCGTGCGGCTCGGTGCGCAGCAGCTCGCCGTCGAAGTGCGGGAACCGCGTCAGGTCCGCGAAGCTCTCGACCTCCTCGGCGGGGTTCCAGCCGGCCTTCGCCGCCCAGTCGAGCCAGTACGGTGTGCCGGTCTCCGGCGAGAAGTGCCAGCGAACGATGTCGCGGAAGTGGGTGTCCAGCTCGGGGGCGGTCGTCATGGCGGTTGGGAGGACTGCAGCATACGGCGCCGGGCGCTCAGCCGTCAGGGCGCGGGCCGACTAGGCTTCGTCGAAGAACCGCCCGACGGTTGCGGCCGAAGGCGGGCGCGTGAGTAGGCTGACGACGACCAGGGCCGCGGTCGAGGCGGCGATCATCACGGTGACCGGCATCATGCCGGCGATCAGGTAGTCCTCGCCGACGCGTTCGCCTGCGAGCGTGGGCGCGAGCAGGCCGTCGTAGAACAGCGCGGCCCAGGTGCCGCCGGCGACCAGGACGCAGGCGATCGCGCCTGCGGCGGTCGCGCGGCGCCAGTAGACCGCGGCGACGACCAGCGGGAACAGGCTGGCGAAGCCGCTGAAGCACCAGACCGCGAGGTCGAACACGTTGGGCGGCGGGGCCAGCGAGAGCAGGTAGGTGACCGCGACGATGGCCACGATGAAGAAGCGGCCGAGGCGCACGCGCTGGGCCTCGTCGAAGCGGTCCCCGGTGACGTGCACGACGATGTCGTGCGTGAAGATCGTCCCCAGACAGACGAACTGCGAGTCGAGCGACGACATGATCGCCGCGAGGATGCCGGCCATCAGCAGCCCCGAGATCCAGGGGTTCTTCAGCTGCATGCCGACCATCTTGGCGAGCACTGCGTTGGAGTTGCCGCCCGGCGCTTCGACGCCTGCGCCTGCCGCCCAGACGCCGATCAGCACGCAGGGCACCCACACGATCATGATGAAGATCGGGTGCGCGATGACCGTCGTGCGGAACGTCTTCGCGCTCTTGGCGGTGAGCCAGTGCTGGAACAGGTGGGGGAACATGCCGACCGACAGCGGCACGAAGCAGTAGCTCAAGAACTGCAGGTGTCCGATCTCGCCTTCGCGCGCCAGCAGCCGCGGCGCGTTGTCGACCACGTTCTGTGTCGCCTGCTCGGCGCCGCCCAGCGAGCCGGAGATCAGCACGAACGCGAGCACGCCGACGGCCATGAACACGATCGTCTGCACCGCGTTGGCGAGCGCGGCGGCGCGCACCCCGCCGGTCAGGATGTAGGCGAGCACGACGCCGCATACGACCAGCCCGGTCAGCCACGTGGGCACGCCGGCGATTCCCTTGACGACCGAGCCCGCGCCGACGATCCCGATCAGCAGATACGGGATGACGAGCCCGACCAGGACCGGGAACAGCAGGTAGCCCAGCAGGTTCGACTGGAATCTGCCGCGGAAGAACTGGATCTGCGTGACGTAGTCGAAGCGCTTGCCGATCGCCCACAGCCGGATGCCGACCAGGAAGAAGACCAGCGAGTGGATGATGCCCGACGCCGACGCCATCAGGCCGTAGACGCCGATGCCGCTGTCGTAGGCCTTGCCGGTCGAGCCGACGAGCGCGAACGCGGTCATCGTCGTGCCGAACACGCTCATCAGCAGCAGGAACGGACCGATCGAGCGGCTCGCGACGAAGTACTCGCCGGCCGAGCCGCGCGCGCGGCGGCTGTTCAGGATGCTGAAGCCGAGCAGCAACAGCAGGTAGACGCCGACGACGTAGAGCGGGATGTCGCTCTTCGGCGGCCCTTGCCAGAGCGCTGTGATCATTCGTCCTCAGCGGGCCGGTCGGCCCACTCCTCGACGTGCGCAGGCCACGCGCAGCGCACGACCAGCGCCCATGCCACCGCTGCGCCGACCGAGATCAGTGCCTGGAACAGCAGGCCCACCGGCAGGAAGCCGAGCACGACGCTGCGGTCCGACCAGTTCCAGAAGTCGTAGTGCAGGATCGCGAGCAGGGCGACGAGGCCCCACGCGAGCTTGCCGCCGAGGGAGAGCTTCCTGGTCATGCGGAGGTGGCTACTTGCCGGTCGCGGCGATCGCGAACAGGTGCGTGTGCGTGGCGACGTAGAGCACGCCGTTGGCGGCGATCGGCGAGCTGTAGATCGGGACGGCGAAGTCGATCTCCTTGACGGCCGACTTGTCGAGCGTCTTCGTCGCAGGCGCGCTCACCAAGAAGCCGTCCTCGATGCCGACGTAGACGCGGCCGTCGGCGACCAGTGTCGAACCCCAGATGTGCGCGCTGGTGTCGTACTTCCAGTACTCCTCGCCGGTGTCGGCGTCGAGGCAGTAGAGGTAGCCCGAGTAGTCGGCCGCGAACAGCAGGCCGTCGTGGATCGAGAGCGTCGACATCGAGCGGTGGATCTTGTCGTAGCTCCACACCTGCTTGCCCGCGCTGTCGACGCAGACGAGGTTGCCCACGCCTTCACCGTGCTCGGGGTCCTGGCCGACCACCGCGTACGCGCGGCCCCGGTAGACGACCGGCGTCGCGAGCACCTCGCTCGGCCCCTTGGCGGTCGCGTACTTGCGCGGTGAGCCGTCTTCGTCGACGCGGTAGCCCTTCGGGGTGCAGTCGAACGCCCACGCCTGCTTCAGGACCAGGAAGCCGTCCTCGTCCTCGGTCGGCTTGGGGTCGAACGCGTAGAGCACGCCGTCGGGTCCGCCGAAGATCACGAGCTCGGCGTCGTCGGTCTTCAGGTAGGCGGGCGACGACCAGTTGCTGTGGAAGATGTTCTGGCTGAGGCCGGACGCCTCCTCGCCGACCAGCGCGCCGGTCGCCTTGTCGACGACGATCATCGACGGCGCGTTGGGCGCCGGCGTCTCGACGTGCCCGTAGTCGACGCCGTTGGACGTCGAGGTCCAGATCTGGTCGCCGACGATCATCACCGAGCAGCTGGTGATGTTGTGCGGGAACACGCCGCACTCGTCGATCATGTTCATCTTCCAGATGATGTCGGCGTCGGTCTTCTCGTCGAGCTTGACCGGCGGCTTGCCGTTGTCGGCGTAGTACTTCGCTTCGTCCTGGAAGCCCTGGTTGCCGTCCTTGAACCCGTTGACGTCGACGCACATGACCTCGCACCGGTTGGTGACGAGGTAGACGCGGTCATCCTCGACCGCCGGCGAGCTGCAGATGCCGAGGAACTCCCAGTCGCTGACCTTGCCGGTGCCGAGCTTGGGCACGTTGAGCTGCCAGATCAGCGCGCCGGTCTGCTCGTCCAGGCAGTAGACGCAGCTGCGATCACCCTGGAACCGCGGATCGCGAGGCACGTCGTTGTTGGTGCCGACGTAGACGCGGCCGTCGGCCACGGTCGGGTTGCCGTAGCTCTGCGAGCCGAGCTTGGCGATCCACTTGACGGTGGTGCTGGTCTTGAGGTCGATGTCTTCGCTGTCGCCGGAGAACTGTCCGGGCACGATCTCGAGCGGCAGGCCCGTCACTTCGGCGACCATGTTGCGGGTCGCGTTCCGGCCCCACATCGGCCAGTCCTGGGCGGCAGCGTGCGAGGAGAG
>JBERSB010000448.1:0-2035 GCA_041236755.1 Luminiphilus sp.
CAAGCGGCACGACCTGACGGTCGGCTGAGCCCCGACTATGGCAGCCGCGCCATGGCCGCGGCGCCAACGCCATGGTGCGGCGAGCGCGCGACGATGTGACGTCCGCCCATGGCATGGGGTGCACAGCACAGCGATGCGCTTGGCCTCTGGTGTGCTCCTCTGCGCTCGGACCCTCCAGCAACCTTCGCGGCCGCTCCCGTAACCTCCGGGGGCGGCCGCGAGCATTTCCGGGCCGCTCCTTCGAGCGCCCGCGCGTTGCGCCGCCCGCTTGCCCTACTATGCGCGGGCGATGCGAAGCCTGCCGAGTCTGTTGACGACGCTCCTGTTCCTCGGCTGCGGCGCCGACCCGGACGCAGGGACGACGACACCGAAGCCCAGGCCGGGGCTGGCGCCCGCCTCGCGCGAGGTCGCGCTCGCGCTCGACCACGACTTCGGCGTGTTGGCGCACGGCGAGCGCCGGACCCACGAGTTCGAGCTGGACCTGGGCGTGCTCGGGGAGCCGTTCGTGCCGCTGCGCGTGCACCTCGAGTGCTCGTGCGGCCGCGCCGACCTGCGCTACCGCTCGCCGAGCGGCGCGGACCGGTTCTTGCACGGGACCGCTGCGGGCACCTCCCTGCCCGCCGCGGGCGAGCGCACCCTGCTGCACATCGAGCTCGACACGCGCAAGAAGGACGCCGTCGACCTGCCCAAGACGGCCAGCCGCGGCTACATCCTGCTGCAGCAGGTCCAGGACCCCGACGGCATGGGCCGCATCCGCTGGCCGTTCGTGATCCGGTTCGGCATCGACGCCCCCGTAGAGCTGCAGCCGTTCGTCGCGCTCGACTTCGGCGCCGTCGCGCGCTCGAACACCGGCGAGATCACGACCACCGTGCGCGGCGACGAGGCGCACAGAGACCTGCGCTTTCTGTCGGCGCGGTCGACCGACCCGGACCTGCGGGTCTCGCTGGAGCCCGGCGACGGGCACACCGTGCTGCGCGCGAAGGTCGACCCCAACCAGCTGGGCAACCACCGCGCCGCGGTCGCGATCGAGACGTCCGACCCCGACTACGAGGTCGGGCTGGCAGCGACCTGGAAGGTCGTGCCCGATCTGCAGGCGTCTCCGATGAACAAGATCTCGTTCTCCGCGGCGCTGCAAGGCCCCCAGGACGAGCAAGCGCTGCTACGGCAGTTCGTCCTGGTGACCGACCACAGGACCGACCGCGCCCCGGAGTTCGTGGTCGACGCGATCGTCGACGCCGGCGGCGCGGACGTGTCGTCGTGCTTCGAGGCCGTGCTCACGGCGGTGCCCACCGCGGGCCGCCAGCAGCGCCTGCAGGTGCGGTATCTCGGTGGACTCGACGACTCGTTCCGCGGCAAGATCGTGCTCGGCAAGCCGGGCGAGGGCGCCGATCAGCAGCGCCTGCCGATCGACCTCGTCGTCTTCGCAACCAAGCATCCATGAACAAGCACGTCCTCCGCCGCCTGGGTCTCGCCTTCGGCCTCGCCACCCTCGTCGCGACGTTCGCCCAGTGCGGCGAGACCTCGCGCAGCCCGCAGGGCGAGGCGGCCTCCACCGGCGACGCGGCCCAATCGCCGCCGCCGCCGCCCGACGCGCTCCGCCTGCTGATCAGCGGCTCCATGCTCGGCCGCCTGGAGCCGTGCGGCTGCGCCAGCGGCCAGCTCGGCGGGCTGGCGCGGCGTGTCCAGCACATCGGCGAGCAGCGCAACTACGACCTCCTGATCGAAGGCGGCGACCTCGTCGCCGGCGACACCGAGCTCGACAAGCTCAAGCTGCTGGTCGCCTCGCAGGTGCTGTTCGCGATGGAGCACACCTACGACGTGCTCGGCGTCGGCGCCAACGACCTGGCGCTGCCCTTGGAGGAGTGGAGCGGGTTCTTGCTCGGCGGCCCGGCGGTCGCCACCAACCTCGAGAGCGACGACCCGGCATGGCCCGCGATGCCGTACCTCGACAAGGAGGTGCGCGCGCACCGCCTGCGCATCGGCTCGCTGCTGCTCGACGACCTGCCCGAGGCGCTGCAGGCAGAAGGCGCCAAGG
>JBERSB010000449.1:0-5287 GCA_041236755.1 Luminiphilus sp.
AGTCGCAGTCGTTCCTTACGGCGGCTTGGTTCACGGAGTTGTTCTGGGACGGACGCGCGTTGTCGACGTTCGTCGATCCGGACACGGGCAACGTCGTGATCCCCTCGGGCGGCGCGCTGGAGAGCCAAGCCGTGGGTCCGGTCCTCTCCGCAGTCGAGATGGCGCACGACGCGCGCCAGTGGTCCCAGGTGACGAGCACGCTGCAGACCGCGCGGCCGATGGTGCTCGCGACCAACCTCCCGGCCGACATGGCCGCAGCGATCGCCGGCGGCACGACCTACCCGGACCTGTTCCAGGCCGCGTTCGGCACGCCGGCCATCACCGCCTCGCGCATCGGGCTCGCGCTCGCCACCTACCAGCGCACCGTGGTGCCCAACCAGTCGCCCTACGATCAGTTCGCCGCGGGCAACCCGGGCGCGATGACGCCGCAGCAGCACCAGGGCCTCCCGGTCTTCGCCGGCCCCGGCCGCTGCGTGATCTGCCACGGCGGCGGCTTGTTCGCCGACAACCTCTACCACAACGAAGGGCTGCGCCCGATCGCCGAGGACATCGGTCGTCAGGCGGTGACCAACAACCCTGCGGATGCCGGCCGCTTCAAGACGCCGTCCTTGCGGAACGTCGGCCTGCGGAACAGCTTTATGCACAACGGGCAGTTCACGACGCTGCAGCAGGTCGTGACCTTCTACAACGGCGGCGGGGGCCCGTTCCCGCAGAACCGCGACCCGCAGCTGATCCCGCTCGCGCTGAGCCCGCAGCAGCAGAACGACCTGGTGGTGTTCTTGGACACGGCGCTGACCGACCCGCGCGTCGCGCAGGGCCTGCCGCCCTTCGACCGTCCGACGCTCTACGGCGAGACCACGCCCAGCTCCGGCCTGCAGGCCGGCCTGATGACGTTCGGCAGCGGCGGCCAGCCGCCGCTGATCCTCGCGGGCACGCCGGCCAACCTCGGCAACCCGGAGTTCAAGCTCGGCGTCTACAACGCGGTCGGCGCTGCACCGGCCCTGCTGGCTGTCAGCACCGGGCTCGCGTTCTCCAACGTGGGCGGCGTCAACCTGAACGTCGATCCCAACGGCGGCCTGCTGCTGATCCCGGGCGTGCTCAGCGGCACGCCGGGCGCGGTCGGTGAGGGCTACGGCACGCTCAACGTCGGGCTGCCCAACGAGCCGGCGCTCGCGGGGCTGTCCCTGTACGCGCAGTGGCTCGTCGCGGACCCGGGCGCCGCCGGCAACATCTCCGGCACGCGCAGCGCGCGCCTCGACCTGTTCTGAGCCGCCCGCTGCGCTCAGCCCAGCTCGAACGCGCTGCGGTAGCGCGCGTGGGCCTGCAGGTGCTCGACCAGCGCGCAGAGCCCTTCGTCCGCGGCGATCGTCGCGCTGTCGCCGATCACCGTCAGGTGCCTGCGCGCGCGCGTCAGCGCGACGTTCAGCCGGCGTAGCTCCGCCAAGAAGCCGACCTCGCAGCGGTCGTTGCTCCGCACCAGGGAGACCACGACGGCCTCCTTCTCCCGGCCCTGCAGGCCGTCGGCCGTCCCGATCTCGAGCTCCGGCTCGGCGATGCGCGCGCGCAGCTGCTGGACCTGGGCGTTGTAGGGCGTGATCACCGCTACGTCCTGCGGCGGCACGCCGGCCTCGAGCAGCTCGCGCACGACGCGCACGACGAGCTCGGCCTCGCCCGGGTTGTGGCGGGACGCCTCGTCCTGCTCCGTCGTCTCCTCGTGGCCGCAGCCCGCGGTGTCGACGAAGCACAGCGGCGCCTCGGTCCAGTCGTTGGCGACGACGCCTTCGAGGTCGGTCAGCAGGTGGCGCGCGACGGCGGGCGCTGCCTCGAGCCGCCCGCCGTAGAACGTGTCGGAAGGCCACGCCATGACCGCTTCGTGCATGCGGTACTGCACGGTCAGCATGCGCCCTGCAGCCGCCGTCGTCGGCAGCTCGGCGAGCCGCTCGAACATCGTGCGCGCCAGCCCGCCGCGGGCAGCTTCGTGGGAGATCACGGTAGGCGGCAGCTGGTGGTGGTCGCCTGCGAGCACGACCCGGTCGGCGTGCTGCATCGGGATCCAGCAGGCGGCCTCGAGCGCCTGGGCGGCCTCGTCGACGACGACCCGGTCGAAGCGGCGCTCGCCGATGCCCGCCTCGGACGCGCCGGTCGTGGTCGCGAGCACGACGTCCGCGCCGTCGACCACGCCGCGGGTGATCGCCCGCTCCAGATGCCGTCGCTCGCCGCGCAGGCGCCGCAGCTCGTCGCGGGCCGCGAAGCGCTCCTGACGTCCCTTGGCCTTGTGCAGCGATCGCAGGGCCCGGTCCAGGTCGCGGCGGCTCTCGCGCAGGATCTTCTGGTCCGACGAGTTCGCGACCTGGGCTGCGAGCGAGAGGTCCTGCGCGCCCGGCTGCATGCGCGCCGGGTGGCCGAGGCGCACCACGCGCAGCCCCTTTGCAGCGAGCCGCTCCGCGAGGTTGTCGACCGCCACGTTCGAGGGCGCGCACGCGAGCAGGCGCTCGCCGGCAGCGACCGCCTGGCAACAGAGCTCGACCAGCGCCGTCGTCTTGCCGGTCCCGGGCGGGCCGTGGATGCGCGCGATCCTGGGTGCTGCCAGCGCGAACGCGACGGCGTCGCGCTGCGATTCGTCGAGGCCCTGGTCGAACCACCGCATGATCTGCGCAGGCGGCGCCGGCTCGTCTTCGCGCTCGCCGAACAGCACGTCGAGGAAGCGCTCGCGCTCGCGGTCTGCGTCGGCGGCGAGCGCGCGCAGCGCGGCGTCGAGCCGCCGGAAGGTGACGTCGGTCGTCACGCGGTCCAGCCGCAGCAGCGGCGGCAGCTCCACTTCGTCGTCGTCGAGCGCGACGACGAGCTCGGCCCGGCGGACCCGGACGACGACGGCGCCGACGCGCTGTGGGTCGTCCCGGTTCGCCCTCATCGCGACGACGTCGCCGGGCCCGAACCGGTGCGGCGGCAGGTCGCCGCCGCGCGACGGTCGCAGCACGGCGTGCAGCCGGCCGCCGAAGCCGGGCTCGAGGTCCGCCACCTCGAGGCGCAGCAGCGCGGCTCCGCGGGCCACCAGCTCGCCGTCGCTGCACGCCGCGAGCAAGCGCTCGCTCTCGGCGACCTCGGCGTCCCGTTCGATCCGCAGCAGCTGACGATGCTCCGCCGCGAAGTCGGCCCGCGTGGCCATCCGCTACTTGCTGGCCTCGATCGTGATGGTGAGCGGCTCTTCTGTCGCCTCGATCCGGAAACCCCCGGAGCTCCGGTTTTCGAACCGGAACTTCCCCTTGTAGCTGCGGTGGGGCAGGTCGAGGAAGGCGCAGAAGAAGCTCCCGTCCGCATCGCTGCGCACGCTGCCGATCCAGCTCCAGTTGAGCCTTCCGGCGATCGCATTCAGGGCGGGCGTGTCGCGGTTGCCGCCCGCGCTCGAGCTGTAGACGCTGAGGCTCGCGTCGGCGACCGGCTTGCCCTCCTCGTCGACGACCCGGCCGCGCATCGCAGGCATCGGCTGCGTGCGGAGCTCCCGCTGCTCGTCGCGTTCGATCGTGAGGGAGAGCTGCACCATGTCGCGCTCGTTGCGGCCGAACACGAACCACTTGCCGGGCTGCAGCAGCACCGAGACGCGGCCGGCGCTGTCGGTGGCGGCGCGGGTCGTCCAGTCGTCACAGAGGGCGCGCCGGTCGGGCTTGCAGCTCAAGAACAGCATCTCGAAGTCGTTCGCCGGCCCGCCGGTCGCGTCCAGCAGCTGCAGGTCGAGCACGCAGAGGCCGCCGAGGTCGAACTCGGTCGGCTGCTTGTCAAGGTCGCTGACGCTGTGGAGCGAGACGGCGCGCTGCGGGGTACGCCGCAGCAGGCTTTCTGGCGCCAGGCGCTCTCGGGCACCGCCGCCCGCGAGCAGCAGATCCACCTCGTCGACCTCGCCCGTCAGCTGCGGCACCTCGATGCGGCCGTCTTCGTCGGCACGAACGGCGAAGAGCAGCTCTTGCGACATCCACCCCTTGCCGTCCGCGTTGAGGACGCGCACGCCCATCCGCAGCAGCGCCGGCTGTTGTGCGAGCCCGCGCTCGGGTCCGCCGCGCAGGCGCACCGTGCGGGGCTCGACCGAGGGCAACGTGAAGCGCAGCTCCCTACAGCCCTCCATCTCGACCTTTCGGCCGTCGTGGTAGGGGCCCTGCCAGAAGCCGGAGTGCGAGAGCCGGCGACCTCGCTTCTCGGCGAGGAAGAGCATCGTGCTCGAGCGCTTGCTCACGAACGGGTCGTACCTCGACGAGATGCGCGCGAGCAGCCGGCCCTGGTCGTCGGTCTCTCCGAGTTCGAGCCAGATGCGGCGGCGCGGCAGCGAGACGGTGTAGCCAGCCGTAGTCGTGGAGCCCGCCGAGATCTCGTAACGCACGCGCGCGCCTGCGACGGGCGCGCCTGCCTCGTCGACCGCCACGATCGGGATCTCCTTGGGCGGATGCAGCGCGAGCTGGCGGCTCGACCCGAGGCTTCTCTCCCAGAACGAGGCGAGCGGTTCGCCGTCGCGGTCGAGCAGGTCCAGCTGCACGGATCCGGCGGGCGGTGCGGCCAGCGTGCACGCGCCGGCTTCGAGCGGGACCTCGGAGTCGGGCAGCTCGACTCCCTCCAGCGCCGTGCGGAGGCGGAACGGCGCCTTGTCCTGCCACGCGTCGAGGCCGCTCACGGTGACCTTGCAAGCGGGCCGCGGCCGGTCGGCGCGCAGCTCGACCAGCCTGCCGCTCGCCGTCCACTGCGGCACGCTGCACACGCGCTGCTCGCCGTCGGGCCCAATCGCCCAGATCAGGTGGTGCGTGCAGGGCACCACCTTGGTGCGGAACCTGCCCCGCGCGTCGGTCTTCACGACGACGTGCGACGCGGCGCGGTTGCCGGGCGCGGTCTCGTCGGGGAGCACGCAGTGCACTTCGGCGTGCACGACGGGAGCGCCGTCGGCGTCGAGCACCCGCCCGAGCAGCGGCCTCAGGTGTTGCGCGGCAGCGTCCTGGGCACCGAGGGACGCGACGCCGATCGCCGTGGCGAGCAGCGTCGGGATCCAGGAGCGAACGCGGTGCATGACTGGATGATGGGTCCCGGCGCAGGCGGCATCAAGCGGCACCGAGCCGGCCAGGGCCCGTGTGCGCCTCAGAGCAGCTTCTCAGAGATCGTCTTGGCCTGCAGGAACTGCAGCAGGTAGTCGGGGCCGCCGGCCTTGCTGTCCGTGCCGGACATGTTGAAGCCGCCGAACGGGTGCGCGCCGACCAGCGCGCCGGTGCACTTGCGGTTGATGTAGAAGTTGCCGACGTGGAAGCGCGCCATC